>CAMPKG010000116.1 GCA_946887085.1 uncultured Sphingobacteriales bacterium | reverse complement strand
CGGATGGACTGGTGATTTCCGTGAATACCTGCAGACAAAATTGCTTCAGCCCCTGTTGGCAGGCAAAAAGTATTGTGTGACCTTTTTCGTGAACAATGCGGTTACCAGCGATGCTTCGAACCCCAAAAGCTATTACAATTTTGTGGGCATTGAGCAGTTTGGCGTTAACCTGTCGGTTTCAAAGCCGGTCCCCGCACCCGCAACACCGCCGGCGTCAGGTACCGTGCTCCACCTGGCGCCACAGATCGTCAACACTCCCGGAACGTATATTACAGACACAACGGGTTGGGTGAAGATATCGTCCGTCTACACAGCCACTGGCGGTGAGCAATGGCTGACGCTTGGTTGTTTTACCAACGGTGCGCCCAATATGGTGCAGGTCTCGCCCCAGGTACCCGATCCTTTGAAAGGCAATTACCGTTGCTACCTGTATGTAGACGATGTGAGTGTTGTAAACATAAACAGTGACGACACAGTTACCCAGGTCATTGATTCCATTCCATGTACGAAAGACAATTTCTCCATGCAGCTGGTGACGCAGGGATATGAAGACATTAAATGGAGCACGGGAGCAACCTCTGCAGACATCACGGTAGCCACAACCGGTAAATACTGGTGTATATCGCGCTACAACTGCCAGGTGCATATTGACACGTTCAACGTGAGATACGATCCCGCAAAAACCTTGAACCTAGGAAGGGATACAGGCAACTGCGAGAACATGCCGCTCACGCTGCGGTCTACTCCCGGCTTTAGCAACCATGTGTGGAACACCGGCGAAACGACGGATTTTATCACCGTCACTAAAAGTGGCAGGTACATACTTACCGCTGCCAACGAGTGCGGTTTACAGAAAGACACGATCGATGTGTTCATCGAACCGCCGACGGCTGCGCCCGTGGTATCAGATACGGTCATTTGCCAGTTCGTGGAGCGGCCGGTCATCAAAGTAAAAGGCAGTAACATCAACTGGTATACCCATCACAATGGTATATACGGTTATCCGCACCAGCCGGAGATAACCACTTTTTCGCCTGCGCAGTTTTCGTTTTTTGTAACGCAGACTGCCGGCAAATGCGAAAGCGAGAAAGTGCCGGTGAACATCAAAGTGATGTATACACCACATAAAGAATTGCCCGAGCTGGATACGATGTGCGAGAAATTCCGCGACTCGATAGGCGTGTACCGGGCGGATGTAGACTATAAATGGAACAACGGCGATTTCATGTGTTGCATGATACCTGAACGCGATGGTTTGTTTAAAGTATCAATGACCAACCAGTGTGGCTCCTTTGTCGACTCCACGCGCGTGATATTCTCTCTCTGTGAAGATTGCCTCGCCGTGCCCAACGCATTCACCCCGAATAACGACGGCAGCAACGACCAGTTCCGCGCCATCGTGAAATGTCCTGTCGAAAATTTCAGGATGCGCATTTTCAACCGCTGGGGCCAGCCTGTATTTGATGCAAAAGACGTGAACAAGACCTGGAGCGGCATATCGAACAACCTGATGTGCGACCAGGGGGTATATGTTTATATTATTGAATACACTCCTGCCACCACTCGCCAAACCAAGGTGGTAAAAGGTAATGTGACCCTGCTGAGGTAGCCTAAGGCTTTCATTTTCAGGAAAATTTATTGGCGCATCGGGGTTTTTCATGGTGGGGGCCGTTATCTATTGGTAACTTTGCGCCACTCATTCATGCAGCGCCCGTTTACAATAGCACTGGTCGGCAATCCTAACAGCGGTAAAAGTTCGTTGTTCAATGCACTTACCGGTTTGAACCAGAAAGTGGGCAATTTCGCCGGCGTTACGGTGGACAAAAAGACGGGCGTTTCGCGCATCGGCGAGAACCTGAGCGTGCATGTGCTGGACCTGCCCGGTACTTATAGCCTCTACCCCAAGAGCGCCGACGAGCAGGTCACCTATGAAGTGCTGCTGAACCGCGATAATCCCGACAGGCCTGACCTGATAATAGTGATAGCAGACGCATCGAACCTGAAGCGCAACCTGCTGTTCTGCTCCCAGATCATGGACCTGAGGATACCGGTGGTCATCGCGCTGACGATGAATGACATTGCCCGCCGCAAGGGCATCACCATCGACACGGAAGGACTGGAGCGGCTGATGGGTGTGCCTGTGGTAGCCATCAACCCACGGAAGAACAAAGGCATCAGCCAGCTGAAGAAAACGATCGCGGAAGCAAAGCAGGCCGCACATGTTCCCCTGCATGATTTTATTGACATCAAACAACTGACTGGTGACTGGATTACGGAGATAACTGAACTCTGCAAGCTGCCCGGCAACTACAGCGCACTGCATGTTGCCTGCAACTATCTCGAACTAAGTTACCTGAATGCTGCGCAGCGTATACGTACCGCCGCACTGCTCGACGAGGCAAACTTTCATAAGGCGAAGGTGCAGGCCGAGGAAGTAATGCAGCGCTATAAGAAGATCGGCACAATCATGCAGCAATGTGTGGTTGAGGAAAGCCCGCTGAAGAAGACCATCGTCAGCGAGCGGATAGATAAGGTGTTGCTGCACCCGCTTTGGGGAAATGTGATATTACTGGTCGTGTTGTTCCTGTTGTTCCAGAGCATCTTCTGGTTGGCAGAATACCCCATGACCTGGGTGGAACTGGGATTTGCCTGGGCAAGTGAGGGTTTGAGCAATATCCTGCCCGACAATATGTTCCGCGACCTGCTGATCAACGGTGTGCTTGCGGGTATCAGTGGTATAGCGGTATTCATACCACAGATCATGATCCTGTTTGGGTTCATTACCATACTGGAGGATAGCGGATACATGGCGCGTATCAGCTTTCTTACGGATCGGTTGATGCGCAGCGTAGGCCTGAACGGGAGATCGGTGATGCCGCTGATAAGTGGTATGGCCTGCGCAGTACCTGCCATCATGGCCACGCGGACGATACAGAACCGGAAAGAGCGGCTGATAACCATCATGGTTACTCCACTCATGAGCTGTTCTGCAAGGCTGCCGGTGTACACCATACTTATCGGGCTGGTAATACCGGATAAAAGCCTGGGGATATTCAACCTGCAAGGGCTTGTGTTGATGGGGCTGTACCTGCTTGGGTTCTTTATGGCGCTTATTGTGGCACGCGTACTCAATTTCATTGTGAAGGTGAAGGACAAGACCTTCTTCCTGATGGAGCTGCCTGTGTACCGTGCGCCGCGCTGGAAGAATGTAGGTATCACGATGGTGGAAAAGGCAAAGATATTTGTGACCGATGCAGGTAAAGTAATACTCGCAATTTCACTGTTACTCTGGGTGCTCGCCAGCTTCGGCCCCACAAATCGAATGGCCGCAGTGGACAAGAAGTATGCCGCGCTGAAGCAAGAGCAACCGCACAACCTGCAGGAGATCGAGAGTGAATACCGGTCGGAAAAGCTGGAGAACTCGTTTGCCGGTATCATGGGCAAGGCATTTGAGCCAGTCATCAGGCCATTGGGTTACGACTGGAAGATCGGCATTGCACTGATCACTTCGTTTGCCGCCCGTGAGGTGTTTGTCGGGACCATGGCAACGCTTTACAGTGTTGGTGAAGACGCCCAGGAACTGACATTGCGGGAGAAGATGCGCAATGCCCGCCGTATAGATGGTACCCCCGTATATACTTTAGCCACCGGCTTGTCGCTGCTGGTGTTTTATGTTTTCGCTATGCAGTGCATGAGTACAATGGTCATCGTACGCCGCGAAACAAAGAGCTGGCTCTATCCTTTGCTGCAATTCGCCTACATGTTCGGCATTGCCTATCTCAGTGCGCTGGTGATTTTCCAAACGCTTCGTTAATGAATCTTTATTCGCTTGTTAACGAGATTCAATTCTCTTGTTAAAGGCGCGTTTGCGTTCTTTATTGAATGTGTTTTACCAGAAATTTGTTCCCCGACAAGGATATAAGCCATAAGAGAAAGAGGGGGCAAATTCTTGTTAATGGAGCACGTAATAGATTTTTTTAAAGGCTTGTTTGATACCCAGGGTTTCGTCCCCAGGTTGGCATCAAAGCAATGGACAGGTTTTCATACCTGGCTATATATCATCAGTGACCTGGCGATATGCGCTGCCTTTTTTGCAATTCCTTTCATCATCATTCGTTTTCTCACTGCCCGTAAGCAACCCGTTGCCTTCAATAATCTTTACAAACTTTTTGCGGCGTTCATTTTCGCTGCGGGCCTCACGCAACTGATAGATGCTATCCTGTTCTGGTATCCTGTTTACCGTTTCAGCGCGGTGCTGAAGTTTGCAACTGCGGTTATCAGCGGAGTAACTGTTCTGGTACTCATAAGGACGCTGCCGAAGGCTTTTGCTTTTAAAACGGCAAAAGAACTTCAGGCTGAAATAGACCTTCGCGTAAAAGCTGAAAAGGAACTTGAAGACAAGAACCGGCAACTTTCAGAAGCTGAGAAGATCGCTAAGATCGGCTATTGCCGATGGGATATTCGTGCCGACAAGATCATTCTGTCGGAGGAGGCCGCTAATATATATGGTATTTCCAGCAGCACCGAGTTTAGCTTCGACAGTTTCATTGCGAAGATCCACCCAGCAGACCAGGAAACTGCCAAGAATATTATTTACCGCATTATCAGCACAAAGAAATTTGAAGGCTTCCATTTTCGCATCATAGTCAATGGTGCCGTTAAATACTTGCGCGTAAAAGGTGAACTCCGCTTCAACGCCACGGGTGACATCGTGACGATGATGAATACGCTGCAGGATGTCACCGAAAAACAGCAAAGCCTTTTCCGGATAGAACAGCAGAATAATATGCTGATGGAGATAGCCTCCATTCATTCGCATAACGTTCGCGGGCCACTGGCCACTATCATGGGCCTTGCATCTATGTTCAACGACAAAGATGTCGCCGATCCCGACAACGTACTGATCATAGAAGGCATCAAAGTAGCCAGCGAGAACCTGGATAAGATAGTGACCGACATCGTGCAAAAGAGCTGGAACGTGGAGCTATTGAAAGAGCAGGAAGCGCTTGCACAGCATAAAGAAGTGGCCTGATCAGGAATAGTAAAATATCCGTTTTAATATTCCCAACATAAATTTTTTGAATATTCCCTGCACAGCTGTCCGGCTTATTCTTCTCAATTCAGCGGCTGTTTTGTCTTTAGACGCCAGATAGTACACCATCCTTCGGTTTTGAAGTATAAGGGCTAAGAACTTAACTTCGCACCATGGATCTACAGGCACCAGAACGTATTGCCAATTATATAGCCGGCGATCTGCAGGCACCCCTCAGCGGGAAGTACCTGGATAACATCAACCCGGCGACGGGCGAGGTTTATTCCCAGATACCTGATAGCGATATAAAAGACATCGAGGAAGCTGTAGGAGCAGCGAAAGCAGCATTCCCCGGATGGAGCACTACCCCGGCTGAAGAACGTTTCAAGATCCTTAACCATATTGCTGAACTGATAGACGAGAACCTTGATGCGCTTGCACTGGCTGAGACAAACGATAATGGTAAGCCGCTGTGGCTGAGCAAGAAAGTGGACATTCCCCGTGCTTCGAGCAACTTCAGGTTTTTTGCTACAGGATTGATGCATTTCTCTACGGAGAGTCACCACATGGAAGACAAGGCTGTAAACTACACCATGCGTCAGCCAATAGGCGTTGTTGGTTGCATCTCCCCCTGGAATCTGCCGCTTTATTTGTTCACCTGGAAAATAGCACCGGCTCTTGCTGCGGGTAACTGCGTGGTGGCAAAACCAAGCGAAATAACACCGATGACGGGTTACTTGCTGAGCATAATCTGCAAAGAAGCCGGCTTACCGGCAGGCGTGCTGAACATTGTGCATGGCAACGGCCCTAATTGTGGTGCGGCTATTGTAGCGCACCCGGAAATAAAAGCAATATCGTTTACCGGTAGTACACGTGCAGGTAAGGACATCGCTGCAACCGCTGCGCCAATGTTCAAGAAGATATCACTGGAGCTGGGCGGCAAGAACCCCAATGTCATTTTTGCTGATTGCGATTGGGATAAGATGATGCGTACCACGCTGCAATCTTCTTTCGCTAACCAGGGACAGATATGCCTCTGTGGTAGCCGTATATTGGTAGAGGAGAGCATATACGAGAAGTTCAAAACAGAGTTTATTGCGCGGGCAGGGAAACTTACCGTTGGCGACCCGTTGGACGAAAATAGCAAGCAGGGTGCAGTAGTGAGTAAAATGCATTTTGATAAAGTGATGAGCTGCATTGAAACGGCGAAGCAGGAAGGTGGTAAAATACTACTGGGTGGAAACACCGTGAAGGGAACAGGCCGTTGTGAGAACGGATACTTTATAGAACCAACCATTATTGAAGGCCTCGGCCCATCATGTCGCACCAACATGGAAGAAATATTTGGACCTGTGGTTGCACTGCAATCTTTTAAAACAGAAGATGAAGCATTGACGCTGGCAAATACCAGTGACTATGGCCTGGCTGCTACCATATGGACGCAAGACGTCAGCCGCGCCAACCGTGTAGCTGCAAAAGTACATAGCGGCATCATCTGGGTGAACTGCTGGCTGCTTCGCGACCTGCGTACACCATTCGGTGGCTTTAAAAGTTCAGGCGTTGGCCGCGAAGGTGGTTGGGAAGCTCTACGCTTTTTTACAGAGCCTAAAAATGTTTGTATAGAGCTGTAATTTTGAATTTTTACTTTTGAACTTTGAATTATGTCAGATCGCATCTCCACCGATAAAGCACCCAAGCCCGTAGGCTTATACCCCCACGCACGCCGTGTTGGCAATCTCTTGTTTCTTTCAGGTATTGGCCCTCGCACGGTGAGTGACGAGATACCGGGTTTGAAACTGGATAAGAATGGCAACTTCCTCGAGTTTGACTTTGAAGCGCAATGCCGCAATGTGTTCGACAATGTGCGCATCGTACTGGAAGAGAGCGGCAGCAGCTGGGACAAGCTGGTAGATGTGACTGTGTTTCTCGTAAATATGAAACGCGATTTCGCAATTTATAATCGCGTGTATGCTGAGTACTTTAAAGATAATCAGCCATGCAGGACAACCGTAGAGATCAACTCGCTGCCGACCCCTATAGCTATTGAGCTGAAGTGTATTGCGACCATTGACTAAGGATAGCACAGCGATTAGAAAAAAGTGAATTTCCCGTTCCGGCAGAATATGTATTTAGAACGGACAGCGCGGTATAGTTGTAACTGATCTCCGATGGCTATTGAGCCATAAAGATTTGCGTCTACCTCGTGGTAGATATATCCCGGTGTCGCCAAGGTTAGATAACACTGGCCTGTGTGCTCCGCGTAGATCTTATTGGTAACGAGGTGTGTCGTTATTTCCTTAACGCCAGATTCCGCATCTTTCTTAAAAGGCCGCACCCTGCGATAGTAGAAATAAATGCCCGAGAGGATGATTGGCATTTCGGCAAATAAGACTGAATAGAACTTATATTCGAAAGTAGTGAGCGTGTGGCGAAATATTGGAGCTTCCGACCTTTCATAGTGAGTTGGGGCATCGAAGTCGTCCCACATATGCCGCATCATCATCAGCGGCGTCATGAACATGAAAAAATATGCCCAGAAATAATGTCGCAATCTAGCCCCGTAGATGGTCATCAGGTGATTTTTCTCGTCATCCGTAAGAGGTACAATCGGCAGGGCTTCTCGTTTCATGTAATAGAGTGAGCTATATCGGCAAATCGATTCTTATTTGCCTGGAAAACGCTTTGCCTTTCGAATCCTTGCCATCGATCTTCCACATCACACTGCGGAGCTTTACTGATAATGGCTTTTGGTTGGCAGAACGCACATTGCGCAATGCGCTGATCCATTTTTGTTCAGTCTTTCTGCTCATGCGCTGGCGTTTTATGGCGCGATTCACTGCATTGCGAATGGTTGTAGCATTAGCTTTAGGCGTCGCCGGTTTACCGTTAAGGCCTGTTATGGAAAAAATATTGCTCGTGCCGCGCAGCTCTTTCCACCCGCTTGTAGTACTCAGGTTGTCCAGCACCAATGTTCCGAGACTATTTTTCGCAACTACTACAGATTGGTAGCGCTGTGAAACCTTCTGTATCTTGCCTCCCGATATTTTTATTTCTTTTCCGTTTAGACTGCCGCTGCGCAATTGATAAGATGTTCCTGAACCTTTGGCTTCTATACCGGGGATAAAAACGATAACATCTTTGAGATTGATCTTTAATCCTTTTCCCTGTGGTGCTCCTGCCGGCGCGGTTTCCTCTGCGGGTGCAGTATTCGATGCAAGAGCTGTTTCCGCTTTTACGGTGTCAACATGCGGGGATGTTGCAACGGTATCAATTAACGGTGCAGGTGCTTTTACAGGTAGGTAATCCATTACCATATCCTGCAGGTATTGCGAATCAGTTTCCGTTACGATAGTTGCCGGATCGCCCAATACTATCGGGCCGCCGCTATTTGCCTTTGTGTTGTTATTACAGGATGTAAATGCAGGAAAAACTGCAAAAGCTAACAGGTAAACAAAAGTTGATCGCATAGGCTTGTCAGATTCGCTCACTAAAATAATAAACCGGCTTAATAACTCATTAGCTTTTGAACGCTTTCATGCAGCCTGCCTTTCGCCAGGAAGTTTTGTTCGAGTTCAATCGCAAATGGTACAGGCGTGTCCAGGCTTGCACAACGCACAATAGGCGCATCCAGCAGCTCGAAACAATTTTCAGATATCCATGCAGATATTTCTCCGCTAATACCGCCTGTAAGCGTATCCTCGTGTAGCAGCAATATCTTGCCGGTTCGCTGTACCGCAGCGTGGATTGCATCATAGTCTAGTGGCAGCAGGGTACGCAGATCAAGTATATCAAAGGATATTTCCGGGTGCTGTGCAGCATAATCTGCTGCCCAATGTACACCGGCGCCATAAGTGATAATACTGATATCATCGCCGGCCTGTACATGACGAGCCTTCCCTATTTCTATGGAGTAGTGGTCATCGGGCACCATTCCGGTAATGCTGCGGTAGAGCGCCTTGTGTTCGAAGAAAATAACCGGGTTAGGATCTTCTATCGATGCTATCATCAGGCCTTTGGCATCCTCAGGTATGGATGGATACACCACCTTTAAGCCAGGGGTGTGCGTGAACCATGCCTCGTTGCTCTGCGAATGGAAAGGCCCGGCGCCTACGCCACCGCCCGTTGGCATACGGATGACCACATCGGCGTTCTGTCCCCAGCGGTAATGGATCTTGGCCAGGTTGTTGATGATCTGGTTGAAACCCACCGTCACGAAATCTGCAAACTGCATTTCCATCATGGATTTGAATCCCTTGATAGAAAGACCAAGTGCAGCGCCTACTATGGCACTTTCGCAAAGCGGCGTATTGCGTACACGATCTTTGCCAAACTGTTGCACAAAACCTTCGGTCACTTTAAAAGCCCCTCCGTATTCCGCAATATCCTGTCCCATCAATACAAGGT
>CAMPKG010000115.1 GCA_946887085.1 uncultured Sphingobacteriales bacterium | reverse complement strand
GTCTATAGCATGCCTGAGTTTTTCGTTGACGATCTTGCGGCCCATGCTTTCGTAGTAGAAGCCCAGTTCCTGCATTTTTTCGAGTGTGTACACATTGCGGCCATCAAAGATCATAGGGCGTTTCAGCAATTCGCTGATGCGCTCGAAATTAGGGTTCCGGAATTCGCTCCACTCGGTAACGATCACCAATGCATCAGCACCTTGTATTGTTTCGTACTGGTCTTTCGCAAATTTTATCTTGTCGCCGAAGATACGCTTCACATTCTCCATCGCTTCCGGATCGAAGACAGTAACATCTGCACCTGCACTTAATAGTTCCTGTATCAGTTCCAGGGCCGGGGCTTCGCGGATATCATCTGTTTCAGGTTTGAAGGCTAACCCCCATATTGCAAAGCGTCGACCGCCCAAATCGCTGCCAAAGCTTTCGCGTATTTTCTTACCAAGTATGGTCTTTTGCTTTTCGTTTACTTTGGTTACCGTGTTGATGATCTGGAAGTCGTAGTCGAGTTCCCTTGCGGTTTGAACCAATGCTTTCACATCTTTAGGGAAACAGCTACCGCCATAACCAACGCCGGGGAACAGGAAGCGTTTGCCGATGCGGCTGTCGCTGCCGATACCCACACGCACCATATCAACGTTAGCACCTGCTTTTTCACAGAGGTTCGCCATTTCGTTCATGAAGGAGATGCGCATGGCCAGGTAGGCATTAGCTGCGTACTTTGTCATTTCTGACGAACGCTCATCCATAAAAAATATCGGGTTGCCCTGGCGAACGAAGGGTTGGTACAGCTCGTCCATGATCTTCTTCGCTCTGTCAGAGGACGTACCTATCACCACGCGGTCAGGTTTCAGGAAATCGTCCACTGCCACACCCTCGCGCAGGAATTCGGGGTTAGAGACTACATCGAACAGGCTGCGGTCGAGTTTCTGAGACAAAACTGCGCTTACTTTTTCCGCCGTGCCCACAGGTACTGTGCTCTTATTAACGATGACTTTATACTCGGTAATGATGGTGCTCAACTGGTCGGCTACATCCAGCACGAATTGCAGGTCCGCAGAACCGTCTTTACCCGGAGGGGTAGGCAGTGCAAGGAAAATGACTTTTGCATCCTTTATACCATTCTTCAGATCGGTAGTGAATTCGATACGCTTTTCCTTGATGTTTCTTTCGAGTAAAGTATCGAGTCCCGGCTCGTAGATAGGCGATTTACCCGCCTTGAGCATATTCACTTTTTCCTCGTTAATATCGATACAAACTACATTATTGCCGGTCTCGGCAAAGCAGGTACCTGTTACCAATCCTACGTATCCGGTACCGATGATGGCTAATTGCATAAGGCTTCTTAGATAAAATTTGCGCAAATGTAGGCTATTTTTCGGCGATATACCTTAAATATAGGGCATGATAGATGGGAAATATTTAATTTAAGGATTGTTAAACTATGGCCTGCCCTTTAAGTCTATGTATTCAAACACAACATTATGAAGAAACTTCATTTTTTGCCCATCCTCGCACTTATGGTGCTGGTGGCTGTAACGGGTTGTAAAAAGAATAGTCCTGATGACAATGGCGATCTCTCTAACGATATGGTAGAAGAGACCAGCTATGCGGATGAGATTTCGCAGGCTGATGACATCTTTGATGAGTCGGACGATTTTGCCGGCGAGGCTTTTGACATGGGCTCCCTGGGCCAGAAGGGCGGTCCGCAGGTTCTGGCCAACTGCGCCACGGTGACCAAAGACACTATTGGATCGCCGGATAGCCTGACTATCGATTTCGGGCCCACCAACTGCTTGTGCAAGGATGGCCGCTATCGCAGGGGTAAGATCATTGTTTCCCAAACAGGACATTACAAAACCAGCAGCTTCAACCGGACAATAACCTTTGACAACTACCATGTGAACAACAACCTGTTTTATGGTACCCGTTCTATTACCAATATGGGTCTGAACAGCTCAGGGAACATGTACTTCAACATCGTCTTGAACGGCCATATCGTATTGAATGCAACCAAAGACACGATCAGCCATGTGTCGAACAGGACGCGCACATTCACTGCGGGACAAAACACGACCCAGCTTTCGGATGATGAATACGATATTACGGGCAGTGGCACTCATACGAAAGCAACCGGCAAAGTTTATACGACAAATATTACGCAGGCATTGCATGTTGCTACCAGCTGCAACTGGGTGATGTCAGGAAAACTCGCGATCACGCCACAGGGTGCAAGCAGTCCACGTGTGCTGGATTTTGGCAGCGGCGCTTGTGATGACAAGGCAACACTTACCGTCAATGGCAAGACAAAGAACATCATCCTGAAATAAGAATGCAGCGAGGTTGACGATAAAGGCGGCATATTCATGTCGCCTTTTTTTAAAGGCAGCTAATAATTGTTTTGCACGCGTGTTCTATTTCCTCGTTGGCAATGGTCAGGGGCGGTGCTATGCGTATACAATGCGACGCAAACAAAAACCAATCCGAGAACAGTTCTTTTTCGAGGCAGCCTTTTAGCGTGGTTATCACTTTGTCGGGGCTTTCCAGCTGTATTGCCATCAGCAGGCCTTTGCTGCGCACAGCTTTTATTGCAGGATGTTTCAGTAGCGAGAGAAACAGCTGTTCTTTTCCGGCAACCTGCTCTGCGAGGTTTTCATGCAGTAGTACCTGCATAGCAGCCATGCCCGCCGCGCAGCACACTGGGTGTCCGCCGAACGTGGTGATATGGCCAAGCACGGGGTTCTTTGTCAGCGTTTGCATAAGTTCGTACGAAGAGATGAAGGCGCCTAAAGGCATGCCGCCACCCAAAGCCTTTCCCAGTAGCAATACATCGGGCGATACGCCGTAGTACTCAAAACCCCATAGCTTACCGGTGCGTCCGAAGCCGCATTGTATCTCGTCGAATATAAGTAGTGTACCGGTATCCGAGCATTTTTTACGCAACTGTTGCAGCCACTCGATTTTAGGCTCAATTACTCCCGCCTCTGCCTGCACCGTTTCTATCACTACGCAGGCAGTGTGTTCGTTTATTGCGTTTATCAGCTCATCACCGTTATAGTCGTAATGCCACACGCCCGGCATCAACGGGCGAAACGCATTGCGCCAGTATTCATCGCCGATGAGGCTGAGCGCCCCGGTAGTGGACCCGTGGTAGCTATTGTTGCAGGCAATTATTTCCGTTTTGCCTGTTGCGCGTTTTGCGAGTTTCAATGCACCTTCCACGGCCTCGGCGCCGGAGTTGGTAAAATATACACAGTCGAGCGATGGAGGCAGATTTTTGGTCAGCAGTTCCGCGTACGCTACCTGTGGTGTCTGCACCAGCTCGCCGTAGACCATTACGTGCATATAATGGTCTACCTGGTTTTTGATGGCCGCGACCACATCGGGGTGGCGGTGGCCGACATTGCATACGCTGATACCTCCGATAAGATCGAGATATTTTTTCCCGTCAGCATCATGCAGGTAGTTGCCTGATGCATAAACGATGTTCAGGCCTGCAGGCTCGGGTGAGGTTTGTGCTACGTGCTGCTGAAATAACTGTCGGATGTTCATCATCTGGACTCAAAAATAGCGCTTTACCGATACAGGTTCTCATGCAGTTAATATTGGCTTAACATTCAGTTGATGCAGGCGTAACATTGCGGTAAACCGGTGATAACATTCAAAATGGAATTTTGTGCTAAATAAGGATTTATGCGTATTTTATTTATTCTGTTTTTTGTTTTGGTTACCAATGCAATGGCGTTTGCGGATGGTAACATAGCCGGTAAGATATCGGACGAAAAGACCGGCGAACCTGTCATTGGCGCCACGGTAATGGTAAAGGGTACAGGCAAAGGTACTGCCACTGATGTAGACGGACGTTTCCAGATCACAATTGCCGCAGGCGATTACTCTGTTGAAGTAAGGTATCTCGGTTACCAGCCGAAAGACATCAGCGACGTTGTTGTAAAGGATGGACAGACCACTACCGTTGATGCTGTGATAACCGAAGACAGCAAAACCCAACTGAAAGATGTGGTAGTAACTGCAACACTGAAAAGGGAATCAGTGAATGCACTGTATGTAATGCAGAGGAACAGTGTGGCCGTATCAAGCGGTATTTCTGCGGACGTGATCCAGCGTACGCCCGACCGTAATACAGGTGAAGTGTTGAAGCGTGTGAGCGGAGCCAGCGTGAAGGATAACAAATATGTAGTTATCCGCGGCCTGAGCGACCGATACAACCTGGCGATGGTGAACAACGCGTTGATGCCCAGCACGGAGCCTGATAAAAAAGCCTTCTCTTTCGATGTGATCCCGTCAAACCTGATCGATAATATCATTATCAATAAAACTGCATCTCCTGACATGCCGGGCGACTTTGCGGGTGGTATCGTGCAGGTATTAACTAAAGGTGTTCCAGATCGCAACTTTTTGAATGCTGGAGTGGGCCAGGGTTACAATACGCAAAGTACTTTTGAGCACGTGACTGTTAACAAACGCGCTGCAGGCGATTATATCGGTTTCCCGTCGGGCGCGGGCTTGCCTTCTGCATTTGGCGATAACTACCGGGAGTATAAACAAATGCCATCGTCTGCGCAGGTGGCGGCAACAAAGGCGTTGCAAAACAATTATCCCGAGATAAAATCGGCAAACCTGCCAAACACAGCTTTACAGGCATCATTAGGGAATGTCCAATACCTGGAAAACGGTGCTAAGTTCGGAACGATAGTTGGCCTTTCGTACAGGAATTCTCAGACGATCATTCCTGATTATATCCGCGGTAAATATGAGCAGGGCGAAGGCCGTGTGAGCAGCTATGTTATCGATCAGCAAAACAGGTTTTCTTCAAACCTTGCTGGCCTGGCCAACTTCTCTTATGTAGCAGGTAGATCCAAATTCTCTTTTAAGAACCTGTACAACAAAGCGTACGATAACTACTATTATACAAGGAATGGTCATAATACGAGCAACAATCAGCAAATTAAAATGCATTCTTTTGTTCCATCGGAGCGCCAGTTGTACAACACGCAGCTGGAGGGCGATCACGCTATTGGCGCACGCAATATTAAGGTGACATGGAACCTGAATTATGCAAATCTGAATACTCAGCAGAACGATCTTCGTACTGCTTTTTATAGCCGTAGCGCATCATTCGATGCAAACGATGAACCTGTTGTTGACGAAGTACAACCATTCAGAATTGTAGACAGGAACAGTCGCAGGTTTTTCTCTAACCAAACAGATAACAACTTCGGTGGCAATCTTACGGTTAGCTATCCGTTCGAGATGTTTGGTTTGAAACAAACATTTAAGACCGGTTACCTCGGCTCATATAGAACCAGGACATTCGGAGCGCGTACTTTCCAATATGAGGCTAATGACATGTCGCTGGATCATGATATTGAGATCATGGATGTGAATACTATTTTCAGCGACGCCAATATCGGTGGAGATGGGTTCAGGCTGAACGAGATCACCAGTCCTGATGATTCATATGACGCTACCGGTCTATTGAACGCGGGTTTTGTAGTGCTGGACAATAAGCTGAGTGATAAATGGCGTGCTGTGTGGGGTGTGCGCATTGAGTCATACGCGCAAACACTTGGGGCTCTTAACCGGTCAGGTGCAGCTATTGATCAGACCGATGTATTCAATGATGTGCTTCCTTCGCTGAATATATCATATGATATGAACGAGAAATCGAAGATACGTTTCGGTGGATCACGTACAGTTAACCGTCCGGAATTCCGTGAGATTGCTCCTTTCCAATTTATTGACTTTGAGAACCTGTGGACCATCGCCGGTAACCCTGCACTGAAGCGTGCAAATATCAACAACTTCGATCTTCGATATGAATTCTATCCCAATCCAGGCGAGGTAATAACATTAGGCGCATTCTACAAACGTTTTGAAAACCCGATCGAAGCAAAAATGAACGACCAGTCTAACCTCGACCTCTTTATATTCGATTACCAGAATGCAAGTTCTGCCGATGCCGTAGGCGCTGAGCTGGATATTCGTAAGAACATGTCTTTTATCAGCCCTGCAAAATGGGCAGAGAACCTTACACTGGCCGGTAACTTTACCTATATCTATTCTAAAGTTGATGCATCTTTTATTGGTACAATCAACATACCTGGTACAAAAACCAATCGTCCGCTACAGGGCCAGTCGCCTTATTTGGTGAACGTCTCTGCTTTATATAATGACCCGAACAGTGGTTGGGCGTTTAGCGCACTATACAACCGCATTGGTCATCGTATCGCAATCGTGGGTAATGGCTCTATTCCGACAACCTGGGAAAACGGCCGTGACATAGTGGACTTGCAGATAAGCAAACAAGTGTTGAAGAAAAAAGGTGAAGTGAAGCTTACCGTGGGCGATCTGCTGAACAGCCCCACTACCTACTACTGGAACACAGATACTAAAGACAGCTACCAGGCTGGTGCAAGCAAAGTTGGTAATGGCAACGACCAGATATTCCAGCAATTCAAACAAGGTACAACACTCACATTAGGCTTTAATTACCGCTTTGGCAAGTAATACGCATAAACTGCCAATCCTTAAATATAGGGCGAAGGTCTCTTCGCCCTTTTTTATTGCGGTTAACATTCCGCTGACGATGTCCTGACATTCTTAACACACAGGTAATGTTCCCTTAAAATAGCCGTAATCTGCCCGGAATAGTTTTGCGTCAAAATCAAACAATTATGAAGTTCCCAAAACTTTTACTTATGTCCGCCGGCATCCTGGCAATTGGCTTTACATCTTGCAAGGATAAAGAGGACGATCCCAAGCCAACTACCCCAACTGCATCTCATGTGCTGACTGGCGAGGTTAGTTCCGACAAAGCACTTGCTGCTGATTCTGTGTGGACCCTGAAAGGATATGTATATGTAAAGTCTGGCGCAACATTGACAATTCCTGCAGGTACAATAATCAAAAGTGATGTTGTTGACAAAGGCGCCTTGATCGTTGAGCCAGGTGGCAAGATCATGGCAGAAGGTACTTCTTCTAGCCCGATCGTATTTACATCCGGCCTTCCTGCCGGTCAGCGCCGTGCCGGTGACTGGGGCGGTATCATCATTCTTGGTAAAGCAACAACCAACCGTTCTTCTAATCCGAAGATCGAAGGTGGTGTGGATCGTACATATGGTGGCAGCGATGATGCGGATAACTCAGGTACGCTGAAATATGTTCGCATCGAATTCGCAGGTATCGCAGCTTCTCCTGGTTCTGAGATCAATGGTCTTACTTTGGGTGGTGTTGGTAGCGGTACTACTATTGAGAACGTGATGGTTTCTTATGGCAATGATGATGGTTTTGAGTTCTTCGGTGGTACAGTTAACTGTAAGAACCTTATTGCTTATGCTTGTGCTGATGACGATTTCGATTTCGATTTCGGTTACAGGGGCACTATTACGGGCGGCATCTCTTTCAAGAACCCGCAAATAGCTGACGCCGCTGATGCATCAAACGGCGTCGAGTGTGATAACGATGGTACAGGTACTTCTGCTACTCCCTACACACATCCTAAGCTGATAAACTTCACTTTTGTTGGACCTAACAAAGCAGCTAATACACAAGCAAATCATCAATATGCACTACGTTTCCGTCGCGCTGCTCGTTTCACCGTTGAAAACTCGATCCTGATCGGTCACCAGAAAGGTGGGTTCTCTATAGAATCAAGCGGTACACTGAACGACTATAAGAATGGTACTTCTGCCTTCAAAAATAACCTGTTGTTAGCGACTACTGATACATACAAAGGTGCTGATGCAACTGCTACAGCTGACATCACTGCAAAAGCTACTGCCGATGGCAACGTGGTATTGACAGATGTGGCTGAGGCTGGACTGAACGAGCCGTTCAAAATTGGCTCGCTGAACTTCGGAGCTAAAGCCGGCGGTATGGCAGCTACTAAAGGTGCAGGAGCTATCACGGGTACAGACTGGACATCAGGTTGGGCTGAGTGGGATCCAAACAATAAGGCTTACTAGTATTTACAGATAAAGTAGATAGGCAAATCAAGAGCCCTGCTGTCAAGCAGGGCTTTTTTCATTGTAGCAGCTTTTGATATAGCTGATAGTTATCATCATCAAAACAAATAAAAAGAACTTCATCCAATGCCAAAGGATGTGTCGACACAAATTCTCTTACGGTATCTACCGCTATTGCCGCGGCTTCATTTTTCGGAAAGCGGTAGACACCGGTGCTGATGTTCGGAAACGCGATAGTACGCACGCTATTTTCCATAGCAAGTTTCAGGCTATTGGAATATGCGTTGCGTAATAATTCTTTTTCACCGTGGCCACCGCCATTCCACACTGGCCCTGCGGTGTGTATCACATATTTCACCGGCAGCCGGTAACCTTTGGTGATCTTTGCCTCACCCGTTTTGCAGCCATTTAGTGTTCTACATTCTTCCAACAGACCGGGACCGGCTGCGCGATGGATGGCACCATCAACGCCACCACCTCCCAACAGGGATGTATTAGCTGCATTGACTATTGCATCTATCTGCTGTTGGGTGATGTCTCCCTTAACTACACGAAGTTTCGTCATTACACAAATATCGCTTAATCCCTGTCCAGCTCTCGTTGACGGCTATGGTCGTCCTCGCGCCTTGCGGCAGCTTTTTGTTCGGCATTCTCGTTTATCGCGTCTATCCGCTCTTCAATTTCTTCTTTCGATATTATATGTTCCTGCTCGTCTGTGCCCGGCCTTAATTTATCATTTTCTTCACGTGACATAGTTCGTTCCATTTACTTGGTTCCCAGAAAAACCTGTACCATCAATTCTTAAAACGCAATCATTTAACGATTTACTCAGTCAATGGCTGAGCTCGCTCGCAACACTTAGAAATGCCAATGGCCATATCAATCAAAGTTTCCTCAATCTTCCTACTTTTGACCCGGACTATGCAAACTTTCAGAACATCCAAAGCAAAAGAGAATATCCTTAGCCGCATTCGCAGAGCGCTTAATTCAGAACGCCTGCCGATGCCATTTCCGGACGCTGAGAAGATGAACAACGAAGTTTTCGCCGGTAGCGGACAAGAGGTTGAGGAAACCTTTGCGGAAAGCTTTATCAAACTGGGTGGGAAATTCGTGTTTTGTGAGAATGAGCAGGAGTTGCTGGAACAGATCAATAACCTGTATGACAGCCGCGGCTGGCAACATCTGTTTTGCGCAGAACCGCGCCTGTTGCAGGTGTTTCAGAACAACAAGATAAATATTGTAGAGCCGGCGGATATCAATAATTCACATGCCGATGCCTGTATTACAGGTTGCGAATACCTGGTTGCCCGCACGGGTTCTGTTTATATCAGCAGCAAACAGCATCTTGGCCGGACGGCTACGGTATTTTACCCGGTACATATTATTGTGGCCTACGCGGGCCAGGTTGTGCCTGATATTGGTGATGGCCTTAACCTGTTGAAGAAAAAATATGGCAGCGCGCTGCCCTCGATGATTTTCATCGCGGCATTAATGTCGTTCGCATTGAGGT
>CAMPKG010000114.1 GCA_946887085.1 uncultured Sphingobacteriales bacterium | reverse complement strand
AGAATAATAAATATTTAACTGATTAGGCCGACATATAGATTTTGACAGTCAACCTCTGCCCTGATTCAAACAACATTGACAACCATCAACACCATGCAACTCTTCACCCCTAAATCCTTTGATATCAACGGCAGAGCCACGAAAGCTAACCTGCCGGGCACTGAAAATCTGCATTCCTGGTTTTCAAACTTAACAATACTTAACAACGAATGTGGATTTCGATCATGCAATTAACGCTCCCGCAGGTCGCCTCCTCATTACTCCCTCGGCGGAGGAGGGACACCCGAATCAAGACTATAACATGTCCCCCGCTGCATGTCCCGCCAGTGCGGGAGCGGGGGTGGGGGTGGAAAAGACGCGCCGGGCAAGTTGTTAGAAATGAAAAACACCCTGTTTTTTCTAACAAAAACTAACAATTGAAATCGCCAAAACCCTTGAAAACACTACCACATGAAAAATAACCGATATCTGAACCTCAGATTATTCGAGATTAAACTGAAATACCTGGTCTGCCATGATTAATCAGTCAAATCAGGCTAATCTGAGGTTCAGACAGGCTTTAATTCAAAGACTCCAGGGTCTGCTGTATAGCCTCGAAATTGGGCAGCTCGCCTGCGTTCTCCAGTACCTCGGCGTAGCGCACCACTCCTTCTTTGTCTATAACAAAGGCGGAGCGTTTAGAAACACCGCGCTGGTCGTTCGAGAAAACCTCGTAGATGGCATCATAAGATGTAGAGGCTTCCTTATTAAAATCGCTCAGCAGGTCGAAGTTCAGGTCCTGGTCGGCCTTAAAGCGGTTCAGCGACTGGAGGGAGTCTACAGAGATACCATAAACCGTGGCATTCAGCCTGTTATACATTTCCAGGTTGTCGCGCACCGAGCACAACTCTTTGGTACACACGCCGGTAAAGGCCAGTGGAAAGAACAGGAGTACTACGTTCTTACCCTTCTGTTCGCTGAGGGTCACCTTATTCTTCCCGGTATCGCGGAGCGTAAAATCGGGGGCCTGCTGGCCGGTTTGTATAGGCATTTGCTGAATGTTTGGGGTAAAGATAACGGCCACCAAACTGACAGCAAAATGAAAAAATTGCAAGCTCTATGAAATTTTGGCGGACATGAAACGGCTGTATTTGTTGACTCCTGATGGTTTTTCTGCAAAAATGACTGAACTTCGTCGCCCCTCCGGCAATGGCACAGAACGTGATGAGGAAGGAATACAAACCATTCATCTTTTTAAATCTTTAAATAACACAGATTATGGCAAACAACGTAAACATTACCCCGCTTCACGACAGGGTGATCGTTAAACCCGCAGCAGCTGAAGAGAAAACTGCAGGCGGCATCATTATCCCTGACACAGCAAAAGAAAAACCGCAGCGCGGCATCGTAGTAGCGGCCGGCCCCGGTAAAAAAGATGAGCCCATGAGCGTAAAATCGGGCGACAATGTACTGTATGGTAAATACGCAGGTACCGAGATCAGCCTGGAAGGCGCTGATTACCTGATCATGCGCGAAAGCGATATCCTGGCAGTTGTCTAATTAATTGACAATCCCGTGCGCGCGGGAACAACAGTTATCTAAAACACTAAAAAAAACAATCAATCATATGTCAAAACAACTCTTCTTTAATATAGAAGCTCGTAACAGAATGAAACGCGGCGTTGATATCCTTGCCGATGCTGTGAAAGTTACCCTCGGTCCTAAAGGCCGTAACGTGGTTATCGAGAAAAAATTCGGTGCTCCGGGCATTACTAAAGACGGTGTTTCAGTAGCCAAAGAAATTGAGCTGGAAGATGCTATCGAGAATCTCGGTGCGCAAATGGTGAAAGAAGTAGCCTCTAAAACTGCAGACGTTGCAGGTGATGGCACTACTACTGCAACCGTTCTGGCTCAGTCTATCATCAGCGAAGGTTTGAAGAACGTAGCCGCAGGCGCCAACCCAATGGACCTGAAGCGCGGTATCGACAAAGCAGTGACTACTGTTGTTGAGAACCTGAAAAAACAATCTGAAAAGGTAGGTAACGACAACAAGAAGATAGAGCAGGTTGCTACTATCTCTGCCAACAACGATAGCACTATCGGCGGCCTGATAGCTGCTGCTATGGCTAAAGTGGGTAACGAAGGCGTTATCACTGTGGAAGAAGCGAAAGGCACTGATACTACTGTAGAAGTAGTGGAAGGTATGCAGTTCGACCGCGGTTACCTGAGCCCATACTTTGTAACCAATACAGAGAAAATGCAGGTAGAGCTTCAGAACCCTTACATTCTTATCTATGAGAAAAAAGTAAGCACGCTGAAAGATATTCTCCCTATACTGGAAAGTGTGGTGCAAAGCGGCCGCCCGCTGCTGATCATCGCTGAAGATGTAGACGGCGAAGCGCTGGCTACACTGGTAGTGAACAAACTGCGTGGTTCTTTGAAGATCGCTGCTGTTAAAGCTCCGGGCTTCGGCGACCGTCGTAAAGAAATGCTGCAGGACATCGCCGTACTGACAGGCGGTACTGTTATCAGCGAAGACCAGGGTTACAAACTGGAGAACGCTTCTATGGCTTACCTTGGCCAGGCAGAAAGCATCACCATCGACAAAGACAACACAACTGTTGTTGGCGGTAAAGGTGAAAAGGACAATATCGTTGCCCGTGTTAACCAGATCAAATCGCAGATCGAATCAACTACCAGCGATTACGACCGCGAGAAACTGCAGGAGCGTCTTGCTAAGCTGAGCGGTGGAGTAGCTGTATTGTACGTAGGTGCTTCTACCGAGGTTGAAATGAAAGAAAAGAAAGACCGCGTAGACGATGCACTGCATGCAACACGCGCTGCTGTTGAAGAAGGTATCGTACCGGGTGGCGGCGTAGCTTATATCCGCGCTATCGAGTCGCTGAAAGACCTGAAAGGTGATAACAACGACGAAGCAACAGGTATCGTTATCGTGCGCCGCGCTCTTGAAGAGCCACTGCGCCAGATCGTTGCCAATGCTGGTATCGAAGGCTCAATCGTAGTGCAGAAAGTTCGTGAAGGTAAAGCTGACTTCGGCTTCAACGCACGCACTGAAACTTATGAGAACATGCTGGCTGCCGGCGTTATCGACCCGACCAAAGTTAGCCGTGTAGCTCTTGAGAACGCTGCATCTATTGCTAGCATGCTGCTGACAACAGAGTGTGTAATAGCTGACAAGCCTGAGCCTAAGTCTGCAGCAGGCCACGCACATGGTGGTATGCCAGGCGGTATGGATATGGGTTATTAATCACTCATCCGATAAAACTAAGAGCCCCGCAATTTGCGGGGCTCTTAAATTATATGAAGTTCATACCTGTTACCAAAATGAGTGCGGGCATATGGTGCGGCTTTTCTGGAAACTTGGGTTATTGAAGAGGCCCGTTTTGAATACATTAAGCTCAAAGCCGCCGCGCAGGTTGCTGGCTGCTTTCAGCGTAGATACGTTCATATCGTAACTGGTACCGATGGAGAAGTCTTTGTATTTCAATTCCAGCACGGGTATGATCGCATCGCTCACCCTGTAGAAGACGCCGAAGTTGAGTGAGAATAGTGGCGTGTTTCCGACAACGTCCATCTTATTCCATCCGATGAGGCCCCCTGCGATCAACTCTGAGTGGCTACCTTGCTTGCTGTAGTTGGCGTGAAACTGAACGGCATAATATTCATTCAGCTTTTTACTCATTCCCGCGGTACCGTTCCAGCGCGTGCCCAGGTAGATATCATTATTGCCGAAGAATGAATTGCGGGGCTTGGTAAAGTGATAAGCGGCAACTCCGATATAATAGGTCATCGGATTTTCCGACTCCTTGCCATTGCTGCTAAAAGTAAGGCCGGTTCCCAGGTCCCACATGGTTATTTGTTGCGTAGGTATGTTCTCGCCGGTTGGATTAGCAGGATCATAGCGGCCGCCCTGATACTGGTTGTCGGTAGTTATTTTAGTAGGATCGAAGTTGCGCGAGATATACCCCCCGGTAAACCCAAGTGAAAGGAAAGAATTGTTCTCGCCTTCCAATGATTTGTTGTAGTTAATTGCCGGATAAGCAGTCAATGTTTGCATACCCGCACTTCCTGCTTTATCGTAATACGAGAGCAAGCCCACGCTCACAAAGTCGTTGATGTTTTGATTGATTGGGAAACGGGTTTCTGCGGATATCATTCCAGTTTGAAAGACCTTGCTGCTCACAGCATCCCATTGGCTCTTATAGGCAACGCCTACTTTATAGTCGCCCGAGAATATGCCCGTCAGCGAAGGGTTGCGGAGAATAGACGTCTCATAGAATTGTGAGAAGTGAATATCCTGTGCCGCAACAACAGTCGGCAGGCAAATCACCGACAGTGCATATATCGTCCTCTTAATAATCTTGTTCATCTTCTCAAATTTATCTGATTAGCGTTATGTCACCTTTCCACCTGATCACTTCTCCATCATCGCAATCAGCTTCAACAGTATATACGAATACATCGGGCGGCAACGCCTGGCCTCTGAAGGTACCATCCCATCCTATGGCCTTGTCGTTTAGCGTCATGTTAGTCTTTTCGAACACTACCTCGCCCCACCTGTTGTATACGCGGAATGATCTGAGTTTGTCAAATCCTACACCGCGCGGCAGAAACACATCATTCATACCGTCACCATTCGGAGTGAACGTATTGGGCATGAAGAGCTGGCTTTGGTCGCAGATCACCTTGATGGTTACGTCTGCTGAATCCTGGCAATTGTGCTCTGTGGTAGCCACCACAACATATTTTGTCGTTTTATTAGGCCTCGCGATCGGGTTGGGGCAGTCTGAGCAATTCAACGTCTCTGAGGGCTTCCACAAGAACGTATGAATGTGATCTCCTTCAGCATTTATCGGCGCATCGCTACCGGCGATGATAGTAGTAGCCCCTGTTGCACGAACAGTTGGCTTAGGGAATACTACCACTTTTACAAAATCTGTATCCGGTATACAACTGCCCTCGCTGGAAACAACGCGGAAGATCGTAGTTGTATGTGGGTTCGCGATCGGCTTGGGTGAAGTTGCATTATTAAGAACATTAGCAGGTGTCCACTCATAAGTTTGAGCACCGCTGACTTCTAAAGCAGCAGGCTCATCGTCACATATCTCGCTGCCTTCGCCCACGACTGCTGTTACTTTATATTTTATCTTGACAACCACCTGGTCTGTATCACTGCAGCCGTTCGCGTCAGTACCAATGACAACATACTGAGTCGTGTCGATGGCATAAGCTAGTGGGTTCGGACAGTCCAGACAGCTCAATCCTGCATTGGCTGGCCCCCACAAGTAAGACACCCCACCACTACCCTGGAGTTGTGCTGCATCCTTCAGGCAAATAACAGTGTCTGCTCCCGCACTGATCACAGGCAGGTCGTTGATGTAAATGTCTTTTGTCAGCGTATCCTTACAACCATTGGCATTCACCACCATTAGCTTGACCGGATAGGAACCAATCTTCGGATAGTAACGTTTAACGGGCGTCCCGGCGACCGTCACCGTGCCGTTACCATTATCCAGTTCCCAAACCTGGTTAGATACGGGCGAGAACACACTCGTCGACTTATCTGTCAGTGTTACTTCGTAACCCACACACGCAGGCGAATGTCCAAAGTCGGCGGTAACACCATCAACTTTGATCGTGTCTTCGCCGATACTTGAGCTTGTGCAACCGCCGCCATTACTCATGATCATCTTCGGAACATATTTGCCCGCGGTTGTATAAATATGAGTAACTGATGAGCTGGAAGAAGTGATCGTGTTACCATCGTTGAAATCCCAGATGATGGAAGGGATATTGGTGAGCGTTGTTGTGAATGTAACCTCAAGCGGCTTGCAACCGCTTAATGGTGTATAGCTGAAGGCTCCGCTATATCCCAGTACATCCACAAAGGCACTGGCTGTATCCGTACAACCTGCGGCGTCGGTGACAACAAGGGTAACGTTATACTTCTTAGGTGTCACAAACGCCTCAACTATCGTCATTGAAGGTATTGTCAGGAAACCGTTCCCTTTATCAAAATCCCAGGTATAGATACCGGGTGAAGATGTATTCGTGAACGTATCGACGAGCGGAGGACAAATAGCAAGCGATCGTGTCATTGTGAAAGACGCACTCGGCTTGGTCAGCTTGATAAATGCAGGCTTCACGATCGTGTCCTTACAACCATTGTTATCCGTAGCTACCATCGTTACTGTATACGAGCCTGTTTGAGTGTAAGTATGACTGGCATTTGTGGAAGTAACTATCGGGCTTCCATCGCCAAAGTCCCAGGTCGCAGAAGCGACGTTAGGTGTAAGATTTGTGAACGCGACGGCTTGATCAATACATGCATCGACATCGTCAGCGGAGAAATCCGCGACTGGTTTATAGGCGTTAATATAACCGCCTTTCGTCAACGAATCTTTACACCCGCTGGCATCGGTCAAAACCAGTTTCACATCGTACGCACCTGCGTTGTGGTAGTATTGTGTCGGAGGATTAGGCGGTGAAGCGCCGGGTTGATTTAATGTAACGCTATTGCCAAAATCCCAGAATCGGTTGACAAGCGGGGCTCCAGGGTTAGGGTTAGGAACTCCCTGGCTGGTGAAGTTCACCGACAGTGGTGTGCAGCCCGATACCGGCACCGCGGTGAAATCAACAGTGGGTTTGGACACTAACACCCAATTGTTCTTTACAAGAGTGTGCAGGCAACCCCAGGTATCCTCCAGTGTTACCTGTACTTTTTGGTAGCCTGTACTCGGAAACGTATGCGTGTAGGTTGCAAGACTGTCAAGCGTAGCCAGTGAATTATTTATGAACCACCAATACGAAGTGACAAAATAGCTCGGGTTGGTAAACCCGGTGCTAAAGTGGACCTTGTCTCCCGGGCATATCGTGGTATCATGAGCCGTTAAAAACGGTTGTGGATTTATTAGCGTAACCGTTCGCTTAAACGTGTCCATACACCCAAGGACATTGTTATATGTTGTCAACTTTATGGTGTACGTACCGTATGCAGGGAATGTATGAACCGGGTCTAATTGTGTACTTGTAACAGGCGGACTGCCATACCCGAAATTCCACTGGAACGATGTATACCCATATGACTTATTTATGAGTTTGAGCTTCAATGGCGTGTCGCAGTTATACACGAGATCAAATTTTGCGATCGGTGAATCTATAACAACCGGACATTTAATAACAGGTGTGTCATAACATCCATTGTAACGTGCAATAAGTGTAACGCAAAAAGTTCCCGCCGTATCATCATAAACTTTTTTCGGGTGGCGTTCAAATGATATGGTACCATCACCAAAATCCCACTCCCACCCGTAACTTCCCTGACTTGCGCACGGATAATCGGTTGTATCGGTAAATTGAATGGTGTCATTGGGGCATATTCTAATGGGAAAGGAAGGAGTCGCATAAAAACCGGCATCGGGGATCGACCCAACGTAAACATCAAAAGTGTCATGAAAAGTACAACCATTCCCGGTTATGACTTTGAGCTTAACCTTATGTATTCCTCAGGTGTCAAAAGTGTAAATGGGCACCGCCGCGTTCGATACCACCGCCGGACTTTTATCCCAAAACTTCCATTCATATTGAGTAATCGGGAAAGGATAAGCCATGCTGATATTGGGCGGCGGAGCAGTCCGGCAATTCCCCGTGCCTTCAGTAAAGCCTGTTAGCACAGCGCTAAATGTGTCTTTCAACGGCATGCAACCCTGTCCCGCCTGCTCTGCTTGAATAACGAGCATGTCGCACAAAACACGCACCGAGTCGATTTTACGCAGTGTATCCTTACACCCGTTTGCATCCGTTCCGATAACAACCGGGCAGTAAAAATTGCAAGGCGCATAGTTATGCGTCGGGCTTACGGCCGTACTTTGGATAAGCGGCAGAGGTCCCGCATCATCAAAATTCCATTGGAAACTTGTACAGGTGCCTGATGGTACAAATGTGACGTTGGAGTTAGGTGGAGGGCAGGGGTACTTAGGTGTTATCGAAAAATTAAGTACCGGCTTTGGATGGATCGTCACTGTTTTCACAATAGTATCCGGGCATGGCCCATCGGAACTCACAAGCATAATATTGTGCGCGCCGGAATTATGGAAGGTATGGCTAAACGGTGAACCGGTGCCTATTTGTGTTGTACCATCGTACCATACACTACTGCTGATCGCCGTGGTGCTGGTATTCGTGAACGTTATGGTGGAGCCGCGACAACCCGAATTCGCGCTCATGGAGAAGTTCGCGGTGTGTTTTTTTATCTGTACGTAAGCCGGCTTGTTTACCACCTCCTGGCAATTGTTGGCATCCGTTACGGTTAATGTTACGTTATGGTTTGCCGGTGCAGGTCCGCCAAACGATACGCCTGTTGGATTGGCAATGTTGGGTGGCCCAAAGCTCCAGTTGTAGGTGTATGGAGGAGTTCCTCCGTTCACCGTTGAGTTAAAGTTGGTGACAGCAGGCGCCTGGCAAAAGATGTTTTGCGTGGCTACAAAGTTTGCCGTGGGCTTCGGATGAACAGTGATATAGCTCGACTTGCTTTTGCTCCGGAAGCAACCCTGGCTATTTGTAACGGTAAGGACAACATTGTAGGTACCAGGCGTAGTATACTGCGGTTGTGGATTTTGCAAACCCGACACCGGCAGTGAACTACCTGCAAGCACCCACTGATAAGTGGGCGTACCTGGCGTGCCATTTATGGTACCTGTGGGGCTCAGGTTCACTTGCAGGGGAGGACAACCTGTCAAGGGTGTGCCGCTAAAATCAACTTTGGGCGTATCATGTACAGTGATCGTCTTGGTAACAATGGACGAAGTACCGTTTGCATTGGATACCTGCAGTTGAACGGTATATGTGCCGGCCGCGAGGTATGTAGTAGACGGGGTTGGGTTACTGCCTACATTGCTGCTATTACCAAGTTGATTGATCCAGTTATAAGTAGTTCCCGGAAGATTGGGTTGTGCAGCACTAAAGTTAACGACCAGGGGCACACAACCACTCGACGGTGTAGCTGTAAAATTACCTGTAGGAACCTGGGCAAAAAGCTGGTTCGTAATCAATAATAAAAGGACTGAAATGGAATGACGCAGATACGCAGGCATAGGTTTAGAATTAGGGGCAAGCCCGTTGATAATTTTCCAAATTAAAGTTAACAATTCCCTAAATATTCGCACAATAAATAAAGACATTAGTTAATATTGACAAGTTGGGGTGATTTTAATTAAAAATTAAACAAACATGCATCCTTATTATCATATAAAAACTGCTGAAGAGTATCAAAAAGCATATGAAGAGAGCATTAAAAACCCTGAAGGGTTTTGGGCGGGTATTGCCGGGGAGTTTAAGTGGCAACAAAAATGGGATAAAACTCTTGATTGGAACTTCACTGAACCCAGCATAAAATGGTTTTTGAACGGAAAGCTAAACATCACCGAAAACTGCCTGGACCGCCATTTGGAGAATAAGGGAGATCAGCCGGCGATCATTTGGGAACCAAATAATCCCGACGAGCAAAACCGAATAA
>CAMPKG010000113.1 GCA_946887085.1 uncultured Sphingobacteriales bacterium | reverse complement strand
AGACACGTCATTTCAGATAGTGTCAGTACACCTCTAAGGTGTCAGACACGTCATAGTAACAGCATTTCAGATAGTGTCAGAACACCTCTAAGGTGTCAGACACGTCATAATAACTGGTCCACCACTCTACTAGTCAACTAAACAAACTACGCTTATCTCCACTTGTACTCCCCTGGGCAATCCCGATACCTGGACTGTTTCCCTGGCTGGTGCTGTGGCATTATCAAAATAAGAGCCGTATACTTCATTCACCTGTACAAACTGTCCCATATCCATCAGGAAGATGGTGCTTTTTATCACCTTGCTGAAGTCCGTTCCTGCTTCTGCCAGTATAGCTCTCAGGTTTTCCATCACAAGCCTTGTTTCTGCCTGTATATCTCCCTGCAATAGTTCACCCGTTGCGGGGTCTATAGCTATTTGTCCTGACACGAATAGCATATTGCCAGCCTGCACTCCCTGGTTATAAGGTCCTATTGGCGAAGGCGCCTTATCTGTCTTTATTATTTTCTTTTCCATGCGGCAAAAATAATAAGCCTGCGTACTTTTGCGCCCTGTTCATGCAATACCTCTTACATATTGATACTTCTGCCGACTCAGGACTAGTAGCGATCTCCGCTGAGGCTAAGGTATTGGCATCTAAAACTATTGCTGACAGTCGGAACCAGGCGACTTCCATAAACTTACTGATAGAAGAAGTATTGGCAGAGACTGGTATCACGATCGCAAATCTGAGTGCGGTCGCAGTCTGCGCCGGACCGGGTTCGTATACGGGACTACGTATTGGAATGGCGACTGCTAAGGCGCTATGCTATGTTTCTGATATGCCATTAATGGCGCATAATAAGCTCACTCTCCTCGCATACCAGTCTCTGCAACGGCATTCTTCTGCTGATATTTATTTTGCTGTACTCACAGCCCGTGAAAACGAATATTTCCTTGCCGCCTATGATAGAGAGATGAACGAACTGGAAAAACCGGCACATATTTTCGCCGAAGACCTTGAATGCAAACTAATCGAAAAGAAAAACATATTAATTGTAGGTGATATTACCCCTGAAAAACATACATTTTTACTAAACAATAATTCATATATAGTTTCTGATGAAATATTGGACATAAATGCATGGGCCTCTTATGCGTTCAACGAACTTAAGTGTAACAGAACTGTCAATTTAGCTTTGGCAGAACCTTTTTATTTAAAACAAGTTTACACGCATAAGTCAAACAAAGACAGTTAGTTACAATTGTTTTTGTATCATTTTTTTTGCCATTTTAACTGGATTTTAACACAACAAAGTCACTTTGATTTGGTTCATATTTAACAGTTATGTATGTTTGCAAAGTCGGAAATAAAGGACGTTTTTCGATTGGATGTAAGTAAATAAGCAAAAATCTATTAATTAACCGCTGTAAAATTTAAAAGTAAATGGAAACGACTATGTCAGCTAACACGCTGGTTATTCGCAAAGATGAAGGGTCTAACGAACAGATCAAATTGGATTACATGGCAGTGAAGAGCGCAGCAATGACCTTAAGGGCCATCAACCACAAATTACGTCAGCAGATCGTTAAGCTGCTGGAAGAAAACAAACGTATGAACGTAACAGATATTTACGTGAAACTGCGCCTGGAGCAGTCAGTAGCTTCTCAGCACCTGGCTATCCTGCGCCGTGCGAACATCGTGATCACTGAACGTGATGGTAAATTCATCCACTACGCTCTTAACCACGCTCGCATCGCATCTGTTGCTAAGTTCGTCAACGAACTGGTTAACTCTGATGATTCTAACAACTAATTGTAATCGTTAGTTAATAAAATTTCGGATTACCCAATTTTAAAAACTTGTCCCCCTCGGCTCCGCCAAGGGGGACTTTTAATTTACCTCCCCGGTCGTCATTGCGAGCCGCAATACGAAGCCAAAGCTGAAGTAAGAAATAATAGCTGAAGCGGCGTGGCAATCTCACGGCCCGTTCTTGCAACCAACACAGATATTGTATTCGGAAATAAGCCCCCTTAGGGGCTGGGTTTTTTTATTTTCTCCCAGGTCTCATAAAGGCTCTCCTGCCTCGGTCGGTCGGCAGGCATCTCCCTTAGCGGTTCTACCTGCTTCAGGGTATCATAAAGGTCCTTTGGCAGCGCCTGGTATAGCCGCGTCCCCTTCGTCTTCCAGGCTATCATATCATCACTCACTTCCTTTATTATCTTCGCCGGGTTACCCACCACCAGCGAGCGTGCAGGTATCCTGGTATTGGCATTTATAAAAGATAGCGCACCTATTATACACTCATCACCTATCTCTACGTCATCCATTATCACCGCATTCATCCCGACGAGCACATTGCGTCCTACAGTACCGCCGTGCACTATCGCACCATGACCTATATGCGCACCCTCTTTCAGCAGCACCGTCACCCCCGGGAACATATGTATCGTGCAGTTCTCCTGCACGTTGCAGCCATCTTCTATCACTATACCACCCCAGTCTCCACGCAGCGCAGCCCCCGGCCCTATATACACATCCTTCCCTATTATCACATTGCCCGTCACCGCCGCCTGCGGATGCACAAAAGCACTTGGGTGCACCACCGGAATAAACCCTTTGAATTCGTAGAACATACTTTAAAGTTAAAAGAAAAATAGAACCCAGCGACTGATCAGAAGGACAACTATATTACATGTCACCCCGAAAGCGAAGTAGCCATTTAGCCGGCACTACCCAATAAACAAGTGAGGTAACAAAATAGATTAAAAATAAGGCAAAGACCCATGCGCAAACCGTGAGCACAATGCCAACAGTTTTACTATTTAGAATGTCCGCGTTAATGTACAGGTAACTAACTCCAGTAGAACTAATTAGGAGTAAAATAGCGGATAGTATTACATGCTTTTTACGAGTCATTTTGCCGGCTTTTTCTTTTCAGCGTCTTTCACCGCCGCTTGTTTATCTCTGAGAAGTTGCCCTTTACGCTGTTTTGGCAACAATATAAAGTTCGCATCTTTGCATCATAAAACGATGCTAATTTTCCCTTATCTCGCTAATTAGATCCCTTCTGGTGTAAGTTTAGCCTAGCCTAGATCAGGAATAGAACGGAGGGCCGTGTCGGGAGCATTCGCGTGCACCACTGGAATACACTCTTGAATTCGTAGAACATGCTTTAAAGCGGCGAAGCGATCTAACCACTGATTCTTGCCATTAAATCCTGACGGCAGTAGGCTCTTAAACCCTGTTCAAAGAATACTGCAACTGCCGCTGCTAACCGCCACTGAAAACTACGGCACCGGGTCATACCCATGTCCTCCCCAGGGATGGCAGGAGGCGATGCGCTTTAGTGCGAGCCAGCCGCCTTTGAAGGGGCCGTGTTTTTTGATGGCTTCGAGTCCGTAGGCACTGCAGGTGGGGGTATAGCGGCACTTGGCCCCGAAGAGCGGGGAGATGAATGCCTGGTATATCTTAATGAGGCCCGAGAATATAAAGCTGAAGAGCTTGCGTATCATTTGGAATGTATCTCTCCCAGTTTTTCTATCACCTGTATCATGGCTTGTTCCACCACGGTGTAGTCAGGGAGCGTATCTCCTGTAAAAATAAGGAAAAGGTGCAGCTGCCTATCAGCCGGCAGGGTAGAGTAGAGAGTCTGCTTGTTTAGCCGCCAGCTCTCCACCATCAGCCGGCGTATCCGGTGCCTGTCCACCGAGGAACTGAATCTCTTTTTAGGCACCGAAAATCCCACCCGTACCGGGGAAGACTCTTCACCCCGGCCCACAGCTATATGCACCGTCTTTATAGGAAAAACAGAAAACGCTTTCCCGGTCTGGAAAAGCGTATCAATATGCTGCTCGCGTTTGAGCCGCTCGTATGTTTTGAATGTATTACGAATGGCCTACGTTTTTAATAGTTTATTTAAGACGGAGCTCGTCTGACACTGTCAGTTTCTTGCGTCCTTTCTTGCGGCGAGAAGCCAATACTTTACGGCCGTTTGCCGATTCCATACGCTTACGGAAACCATGAACAGATTTTCTACGACGACGGTGTGGTTGGAATGTACGTTTCATAACTCTATTATTTGCCCTTTTGCAAGGGAGTGCAAAGGTAAGAGTAAAAAATGAAACAGAAAAGTAATTTTAGCTCTCTTTTTTAGCCGAACCCTTGCCAGTAAGGCTTTTTATGAAAAAATATTCAAACATGTAACCTTTTTCGGCCTTATACGCTATACCTTTATATCATAATGTCTATATCATGAAAAAACTATGCTTTTTCGCCCTTTTGGCGCTGTGCATGGCTACTACAGCCTGTAACCGCAAAAGCTGCTGGAAATGTACCACTATATTCTCCGGCTCAGAGACCCCATTCCCTGCTGTACCGGGCACTTCGGCAGCCCGGGCCACCTACTGCGATAAGACGGAAGCAGAGATCCGCCAGATAGAAAAAGACGGCACCGGCGTGCAGACTTACACCAGCAATGGCAAGACACATTCTTCTTCAGCCGCTACCACCTGCAAATAGATAACAGTTATATACATCCTGAATGCTCCCTTTCGGGGAGCATTCTTCGTTTTATTGCCCCGATAGTTTACATTTACGCGCTTTTTTAAAGGAATATGTCGGAAAAACTGCAACGCCCTGTCAGGGTATTAGTAGCTAAGGTGGGCCTCGATGGCCACGATAGGGGAGCAAAGGTAATAGCCACGGCCCTCAGGGATTCGGGTATGGAAGTGATCTATACCGGCCTCCGCCAGACCGCTGAAATGGTGGTCAACACTGCCTTACAGGAAGACGTAGATGCCATCGGTATCAGTATTCTCAGTGGCGCCCACATGACAGTTTTTCCACGGGTTGCACAATTAATGAAAGAAAAAGGCCTGACAAATGTACTCCTCACCGGCGGCGGCATTATTCCGGAAGAGGATATGGCTCAGCTTAACGAAAGCGGCGTCGGCAGGCTCTTTCCCCCCGGCACGCCTACCTCTGAAATAGCTTCCTATATCACTTCCTGGGCTGAAGAACACAGAAACAATTAATCATTTAATCATAATCGAGAATCAAGTATCGAACATCAAGTATCGAGTATCATGTATCAAACATTATTAACTGACTTACAGGAAGGAACTTTAATTATAACCATCAATCGACCCGATAAGCTCAATGCCCTCAATAAAGACGTTATTGAAGAGATCGGGAAGGTAATGGAAGATGTATATAGCAATGCTGAAATTAAAACCGTCATCCTTACCGGTTCAGGTGAGAAAGCCTTTGTTGCAGGCGCCGATATATCGGAGTTTACTGCCCTCGATGAGAACGGCGGTGCAGAACTCGCCCGTCGTGGCCAGCAAGGCGTTTTCGATAAGATCGAGAACTGCCCTAAGCCTGTTATCGCAGCGGTAAACGGTTTCGCCCTCGGCGGCGGCTGCGAACTGGCTATGAGCTGTCATTTCCGTACAGCAGCTGAAAATGCGAAGTTCGGCCAGCCGGAAGTCAACCTGGGCCTTATTCCCGGGTATGGTGGCACCCAGCGCCTTACCCAGTTGATAGGCAAAGGAAAAGCCATGGAGCTGATGATGACTGCCGATATGATTGGCGCAGAAGAGGCTAAAAGCCTGGGATTGGTCAATCACGTCTTCCCGCAAGCCGATCTTTTAACCAAAACCCGCGAAATAGCACAAAAAATACATACGAAGGCTCCCGTTGCAATAGCAAAAGTTATTGCTTGTGTCAACGATGCCGCTAAAGGCGATCAGGCTGGCTTTACCAATGAAATCAAGCGTTTCGGCGAGTGTTTTGCAACAGAAGACATGCGCGAGGGTACCGCAGCTTTCATGGAAAAAAGAAAAGCTATTTTTAAAGGAAAATAATTTTTTTATCTTCAACGCTAAAATCAGCGCTCATGCGGAAGAAATTTGCCCGTTGCCTTTTGGTCTTCGGCTTACTTACTGCTACTTTGCCTGCTGCCAACGCACAGATGTCTGCCATTGAGCCGGAAGGCTTCTCTATAGGTATGAACTTCGGTATGACCGATCTGTGGGGCGATGTAGGTACCCAATCTATAATCGACCACTACACCAACGATCAATACACAAGCAGGGTTAGTTTTACCGGCGGAATGTATGGCAGGTATTGCATACATCCTGCCGCAGTAGTGCGTTTTGGAATCAATTACGGTGTTTATTACGCTACCGATAAATGGAATGAAGACCTTGCTTTCGGGACGATGTTTGTAGAAGACGATGCTTACCAGCGTTATTTCCGCAATCAAACGGTAAAAACTAATATCTGGGAAGGAAATCTGATGCTCGAAGTTAACCTCTTCCGTTTCGCTCTGTCGTCCAATGCAAACCTTGCCTGGAGAAAATTCACTCCTTACTTCCTGCTTGGTGTGGGCTACTTCCACTACAGTGCCAGGGGCCTGGTAACAGATCCTACCGGCAGCTACGTCAATACTTGGGTTGACCTTTATGATCTGAATATAGAAGGGGACGGCTGGTTCGGTACCAACAACCGCAGCGAGCGTGAAAAACCTTGGGGCGTGCAGGTTCCGCTGGGTGCAGGCATGAAATGGGATATTGGTAAAAGGTTCGGTATAGGTATCGAATACCTCTATCGCATGACCTTCAAAGACCAGATTGACGGTGTAAGTGGCAAATACGTTGATCCTTCTATTTTCGATGCAAATCTTTCGGCACAGCAGGCTGCACAGGCCAAGGCTGTTCACGACAGGTCTTCATTGATCAATCCGCTCATAAAGCACAATAAAGACGAGCTTCGTGGTAACTCCAGCGTTAACGATGGTTATTCAAGCCTCGCTATCACTATGTACTTCAAATTGAACAGAAAGACTATTCCTTGGTGGGTACCATAATACAGGTAGATTTATTTAATTTGCGGAGCGAAATGTTACCACATTTCGCTCTGTTTTTATAAGATTTTTCCCGGCTCGCAATTAGCTTGTTTTCGGCTCAGAATTTTCACATAAAAAAACTATTTTTCAAAAAAGTAACTACTGGTAGGGGATGTTTGCATATTTAGAAGGGAACCTTGCTTATAAGTCGCCGTCATTGCTGCACATGAATGTCAATGGCGTTGGTTATGAATTGAATATCAGCCTCAACACCTACAGCCGTATCCGCGATGCGGAACATTGCCGTTTATATGTTCATCTCCAGGTCCGCGAGGATGCCTGGGTGCTCTATGGCTTTGCCGACGAGGCCGAAAAGGCTACTTTCAGGCAATTATTGAGCATTACCGGGGTGGGCGCTGCCACTGCCCGTATCATACTTTCTTCCCTTACTCCCGGGGAATTATACCGTGTGATAGCTGGGGAGGACGCACGTGCATTGGAGAAAGTGAAGGGTATAGGCGCCAAAACCGCGCAGCGAATCATATTAGAATTAAAAGGCAAGCTTGATTTGCCGCAAAATAATGATACAATATCGGCCCCTAAACACAATACTGGCGCGGAAGATGCGTTAAATGCTTTAGTAAATCTAGGTATTGCCCGAAGTGCTGCTGAGCTTGCGATCAAAAAAATAGATGGAGCCTCTGCTCTACCGGTAGAGGAATTGATAAAACAGGCTTTACGTGCCTTGTAAACCGTGAAACGAAATTGAAAAAAAGTTATTTCGGGTATAAATTTTTGTTGTTCCTATCGCTCGTCGTAGCGATAGCGAATGCTGCTGCCCGCGACTACGAAGGCGATTTCGATTACGAAGAGGCCGAAGAAGATACTACCACCGGCAAGAAAAAGCCCGACTCAGCTGTTAAGCTCAAGTTCCCGATCAAAGACAAAACCGGTGACCCCCGGGTTGATGGTCCGCCATCAGGCATGGATCTCTCCGATCCCGCCAACTACAAAAAAGAGGTTGATTACGATCCTGAGACAGGTCGCTACTATTTCAATGAAAAAGTAGGCAGCGAGTTCATGCGCAATCCTACTTACATGAACATGGACGAATACCTGAAGTACCAGGGCCAGAAGGATGAACAGGCTTACTGGAAGCGCCGCATGGATGCTCTTTCCCTGTTCAACAAAAAGCCCGACCTGCCTGTCATGTACAAAGAGGGTCTTTTCGACAGGATATTCGGCGGCAACTCTATAACCGTAAAACCCCAGGGTAACGTTGATATCACTTTGGGTGGCAACTGGCAGAATGTTCAAAACCCGACCCTCATACAGAGCGCACAGAAATATGGGGTGTTCGATTTCGACATGCAGATGAATATCAACCTGCTTGCTACAGTAGGTGATAAACTGAAATTGAACATCAGCAACAACACAAAAGCAACTTTCGATTACCTCAATACACAGAAGCTCGAGTACACAGGTAAAGAAGACGAGATCATCAAAAAGATAGAAGCGGGTAATATCAGCTTTCCGCTTAAGAGTAGCCTGGTCAGCGGTGTGCAATCACTTTTTGGTATCAAAACGCAATTACAGTTTGGTCGTCTTTGGGTAACAGGTGTTTTGTCTCAGCAAAAATCAAAGCGTCAGAGCTTAACTATACAGGGCGGTTCCCAGTCGCAGCAGTTTGCTATCAAGGCCGACGAATACGAGGAAAACAAACACTTTCTCTTATCACACTATTTCCGCGGAAATTATAACGCTGCGCTGAAAGATTTTCCTCTGCTTCGCTCCCTGGTTAATATCTCCAAAATCGAAGTTTGGGTGACAAACCGCACCGGGGCCACCGACGGCGTTCGTAACATCATGGCCTTCATGGACCTTGGTGAAAAGAACCCCTTCAATGCGGCTCTGGCTAATCCAACAAAACCAATATACCCCGATAACCGCGCCAACACGCTTTACGATCAGCTGTTACAGATGCCCATCAGCAGAGTACAGGGACAGTCCACCAATGCAGCTCTTTCTCTTGGTCTCCAGTCAGGTCAGGATTTTGAGCCCACTACTGCCCGTAAGCTGAATCCTTCCGAATTTACTTTTCACCCGCAACTAGGCTACGTCTCTCTCAACACCCAATTGAACCCCGACGATGTACTTGCAGTTGCCTTCCGTTATACCTACAACGGACAGGTTTTCCAGGTGGGCGAATTCGCCGAAGATCTTCCCCCGGATTCCACCAACTCGAAGGTGATGTTCATGAAGTTATTGAAAGGCACTTCGGCCAGGCCTCAGCTCCCTGTTTGGGACCTGATGATGAAGAACGTCTATACCCTTGGCGGTCTCGGTGTGTCTAAAGACGACTTCCGCCTGAACATACTTTACCAGGATCCCGGTGGTGGCGAGAAGCGTTACATTCCCGATGGTCCTAAGGCCGGTATTCCATTGATTACTTTGCTTAACCTCGACAGGCTCAATTTCCAGAACGATCCCTTCCCCGATGGTATATTCGACTTTGTAGATGGTATTACTATCAATACCCAGCAGGGAAAGATCATCTTCCCGGTACTTGAACCTTTTGGCAACGATCTTAATGAGGCCATAGGTAACGATCCCCAGCTAAGCCGCAGGTATGTTTATGGCATCCTGTACGACTCTACCAAAACCATTGCCCGTCAGTTCCAGCAAAACAATCGTTACATCATTCGCGGTTCTTACAAGTC
>CAMPKG010000112.1 GCA_946887085.1 uncultured Sphingobacteriales bacterium | reverse complement strand
ACACCTGTATGATATCCTTACGTCGATATAAGTTTCCTGGTTGCCGCCGACTCCCTCTGCAGGAGACCCAGCGCGGACGGATGAAGTATTCGCTGTTAGCCTTGCTTGTGCTTACAGCATTTGTAACTTCCTGTGCGAAAAAATCTACGGAGCCAATTACTCCGGGGCCTAAGATGCCGAAAGCAACCCAAACAGGCCAAAATATAGTGGCTTGTAGAGTTAACGGTAACATCCAAATTTATACCGGTCCACAGACATACCTGGACGAAGACGGAGTTAGCTTTGGAATGTACAGCGATATGGGGGATTTGTACGTAAGTATAAATGCAAGTGGAAGTCAAAAATATGATGACGACATTTACTTAGATGTGTACGATACTTCAATTAGCATAAATACCGACTCTCGTTTTTCAAGCACGGAAATCGACAAGGTGCAAGGCGAATACATTAAGCAAATAGATGGATTGTCTACGATATATAGAAGCAAAGAAGGGGGAGGCGTAATCAGGTTTACCCGATACGACAACGAAGTGGTTGCAGGTACATTTTCCTTCGCGGCATATAAAGCTGATGAAAAAGTAAACGTGACTGAGGGGTTCTTTGATATTAAAGTTGAAAAATAGCAGGGACATTTACTATCCGTCAAGCATAGCACCTTCGTCAGTACCAATAAAAAAGCCGGTCATGGACCGGCTTTTATTTTCAATATTTTTTGATCGCCTAAACCGCGAAGCTTTCTCCGCAACCGCAGCTACGGCTGGCATTGGGATTGATAAAGTGAAACCCTTTACCGTTAAGCCCGTCTGAAAAATCGAGCGTGGTGTCGCAGAGATAAAGAAAACTCTTCAGGTCTGTTACCAGTTTAACGCCCTTGTCCTCAAACACCTGGTCTTTAGGCTGCTGCTCGTTATCAAAATCCAGCTTGTACGATAAGCCGGAGCAACCACCGCCAACTACACCCACGCGAAGGAAATAATCTTCCGTCAGGGCCGAGTCGGTTTTCAGCTGCATTATCTTCTCCTTGGCTTTATCACTAATGCTTATCATATCTGCACAGTTATCAGCTGCTCTTAATGCTTTTTCTCTTCCAGTTGCAATTCGGGCATGCCGTTCTTCACACGATAGTCGTTGATAGCAGCCTTGATAGCATCTTCTGCCAGTACCGAGCAGTGGATCTTAACCGGCGGCAGGTTCAGCTCTTCAACTATGTCCATGTTGTCTATCTCCAGTGCCTGGTCAACAGTTTTGCCTTTCAGCCATTCTGTAGCCAGCGATGAAGAAGCGATAGCAGAGCCACAGCCAAAGGTTTTGAACTTAGCGTCTTTGATAAGGCCTGATGCTTCGTCTACTTCTATCTGCAGCCGCATTACGTCGCCGCACTCAGGAGCGCCAACAAGGCCGGTACCTACGTTCTGCTTTGCCTTATCCAGTGTTCCTACGTTCTTAGGATTCTGGTAGTGATCGATAACTTTTTCTGAATATGCCATGTCTTTTAAAAATTTTAAGTTGGTTAATGATGTGCCCATTCAATGGAGTTCAGGTCGATACCCTCTTTATACATTTCCCACAGCGGGCTCATTTCGCGCAGTTTCAGCACGGTGTTCTTAATTGCATTTATCGTATAGTCGATCTGCTCATCGGTTGTAAAACGGCCAAGGCCGAAACGCAGCGAGCTATGTGCCAGGTCGTCGCCCAGGCCCAGTGCTTTCAGCACATAAGACGGCTCCAGTGATGCAGAGGTACAAGCGGAACCGCTAGATAGGGCAATGTCTTTATTGAAACCCATCATCAGGCCTTCGCCTTCTACGTATTTGAAAGAGATATTGCACACATGCGGAAGACGGTGATCGGCATTGCCGTTTACATAGGCTTCTTCCAGTTCCATCAGGCCTTTCTCCAGCCTGTCGCGCATTTTGCTCAGGCGTTTTGCTTCGGCTTCCATTTCGTTCATGCACAGTTCGCAGGCTTTACCAAAACCTACAATACCTGTTACGTTCATAGTACCACTGCGCATGCCGCGCTCGTGGCCGCCACCGTCCATCTGTGCAGTAACTTTTACCCTCGGGTTTTTACGGCGTACATACAATGCACCAACGCCTTTAGGGCCATACATTTTGTGTGCGCTGAAGGCCATCAGGTCTATACCGTCTGCGTTTACATCAACAGGTATCTTACCTACCGCCTGCGTACCGTCTGTAAAGAACAATACACCATGTTTGCGTGCGATAGCGCTGATCTCACGCACCGGCTGCACCACGCCTATCTCGTTATTGCCATACATGATGGCAATAAGTATCGTTTTATCGGTAATGGCTTTTTCGAGCTCGTTAAGATCAACCAACCCGTCGGCCTGCACCTGCAGGTAGGTCACTTCAGCACCCAGTTTCTCCAGGTGTTTGCAGGTATCCAATACAGCTTTGTGTTCGGTAGTGCAGGTGATAATGTGGTTGCCTTTTGAAGCATACATTTCAAATACACCTTTCAATGCCAGGTTATCTGCCTCAGTAGCACCCGATGTAAAGATGATCTCTTTAGGATCGGCGCCTATCAGCTTAGCTACCTGCTCACGTGCATAGTCCACGGCTTCTTCAGCTACCCAGCCGAAAGGGTGGCTGCGGCTGGCTGCGTTACCAAAGTTTTCGGTGAAATAAGGTATCATTGCATCGACAACACGTGGGTCGCACGGCGTCGTAGCGTTGTTGTCCAAATATATTGGCAGTTTTAATTTCATATCGGTTGTCTTAAAAATGGCGTTCTGCAAAGTTAAGCTAATTGCGCTAGTTTAGAACGTTAAACCCTATTGCGGCTGTAAATGATACAATTTGAAAAACCTATTATATGGTAAAGATCGAACACCTGGGCATAGCGGTAAAAGACCTGGAACAGGCGGTTTCTTTGTATGAGCAATTATTGAGTACCCCATGTTATAAAACGGAAGAGGTTGCTTCAGAAGCCGTCAATACCGCGTTTTTTATGGTGGGCGGGTCCAAAATTGAGCTGCTGGCTGCTACTGCAGAAACCAGCGCAATAGCCAGATTCATCGAGAAAAAAGGGGAAGGTATCCATCACATTGCCTTTGACGTTGAAAACATTGAGGCCGAAATGAAGCGGCTATCCGCCCTTGGCTTTGAGATTCTTAACGAAAAACCAAAAAAAGGTGCTGACAACAAGCTCATCTGCTTTCTGCATCCCAAAACTACCAATGGCGTGCTTATTGAGCTATGCCAGGAGATCCGCTAAGCTTTCCGGAAGACAGGCTTTATAAAAATTACGATAAAGAAAAACAGCAAAAAGCCGCCTGTCAGGCCACCAAAAACCATGAGTGTGACTGGCCATCCGGTTTTTTTTGCGGCGATAGCATCGTCCAGCACCTGGATAGCGCCAGGCATTTCTTTCTTGCGCACCAGGATTTGCCTGCTTTTATACAGATCGTAAGAAAAACTGTAAATATTTGTGAGTGAATTATTTTTCTCGTTCATCGAAAACGATGATACGTTATAGAGCTTTTTCAAGCTGTCCATCATAGACATCTGGCGGTCTATAAACCTGATCTCATCTTCTATCTGCTGAATTTTCAGTGCGCGGTTGTTCGCGAGATAGGCATTGCCCGTTTCCAGAAATTTCACAATGCCGGCCTGCAACCTGAGTATAGATGAACTGTCTTTGACCGTCATCTCTACAATGAAAGGAACCTTGTCGGCATTCAGATCATCCGACAGTTCTTCGCCCAGTATGTTCTTACCCTTGATGGCCAGCAACGACGATGCATCTTTGTTGCTCACGCCCAGCAGGCGCGCCACCGTCGGTACGTCTTTTCTTTGCACCAGGATATTGACTTTGTTCAACCTGTCGCCATATATTTTACGCACCATCTCGTCGTAAGCCACTGTAAAGGACGCCCGGAAATTGCCGGACTTACGGCCATTGTACAAAAAAAGCAGCGCCGTGACCAGGGCAATGCAGCCAAGCAGCAGTAAAAAATTCTTTGCCATCGTACGATACAAATGACGCTGAGCATCAATGAGCAAATTATACGTAGTGATGATAATATTTTCGTCATTCCGCATTTCCGCCATAAGAAGTTTTTAAACCGATGTATTTAGGGATATTGCTCAAAAATAGCACTTAGCCGATTAAAAATGTTGTTTTTAAGTCTGCGTACGTAGAAATGGTGAGGTTTTATTATCTTTAGCTACCGTACGTTACTCCTACTGCTAAACCCCTCTATTGATAACCCGGCACTCAGCGTGCCGAAATGATATATTATGCTGCAGGCTGTAGAAGGTGACATAGGAATAAAGGAGAGTATCTTAACCGCGCTCAGGTATTTCCACGTCTTCAAATTTCCCCTGTACATCGGGGAGATCCACAAATATGCAGCCGCAGCCGCCGACATGGCCGATCTAAAAATTAGCCTGGCCCAGCTCGTGGCAGAAGGCAAAGTATTTCTTCACGATGACCTGTACATGCTGGAGAATGACGAGCAATATGCCGCAAAACGAAAACTGAGTTCTGAGAAAGCTGCGCTAAGAATGATAGAGGCCCGCCGGTCCGGCAATGTCATCGCGCGGTTCCCGTTCGTTAAGGCAGTATGTATTTCGGGCTCGCTCTCCAAAGGCTATGCTGATGACAGATCAGACATCGATTTTTTTATCATTACGGCAAAAAACAGGCTTTGGATCTGCAGGACCGTTTTGCACATTTTCAAAAAATTTACATTCCTCAACAACAAGCAGCATTCTTACTGCATGAACTATTTCCTCGATGAATCGATGCCCGAGATCGAGGAAAAAAATATTTTTACCGCAACTGAGATCGCCACCCTGATACCGGTATATGAAGAAGGTACTTACAGTGGATTCATAGATGCAAATAAAAAATGGGTGCGTGGTTTCTTTCCCAATTTTCAGCTGGATGAAACCAGCACGATCAAGAAGCCAGTGGGAAGGGGAATGCTATCAGAAAGATTCTTCAATATTATCTTTCCGGGGGCGTTGAATAGTCTCCTGATGCAGGTCACCGACAAATGGTGGCGGCTGAAATGGCGAAAGAAGAACTACCCGCCGGAAGATTACGAGCTGGCCATGAAAACGCGTTGGTATGTATCCAAAAATCATCCGGCCAACTACCAGAAGAAAGTGCTGGAGAAACTGCAGACAGATCAGTCCGTGGCCCTGGTATAGCGCCACCATTCCAGCGTTTTCCGAAAAGCAAGAACCGGGTATATGCGCTTGTAACCTATCTGGCTAATATCCACCCTTGCATGATGGAAGTAGTATGAGATCATTTCCGGCGTTCCTAACTTGCCGTAGTATGTTATACTCCGCGTCCGGGCTTCGTTGGCAGAACGCTTTTTATAAAACATCGAGTCCATCAGGTGTATCTCACCTTCCGGCGAGAGTGCGCAGGCAATTTTCCGGGTGAGCGCAGCAATATCAGGAAAGTACTGGCAGCTGGCCGCAAATAAAATGATATCAAAAGGTGCAAACGGCAGATCATCTGCAACGACGTCCGCAAAGGCCCATTGCAATTTCTCATTTGTCCCGAAAACACGCTCTGCCTGTTTCAGTTCAAACATATTGAGATCAACGCCCGTTACACTATGACCGGCCTCATATAACGCATGTGTCATCCAGCCATTCCCGCAGCCAACATCAAGAATATGGAGCGCCCTGCGTTTTGCCGAGAGGTATTTCAACAGGCGCGATAAGCTTGCCTTTCTTTGCTGCCATTCTGCAAAATATGGATGATCGTCGCTGACCGAAGGTAGTTGCAACAACAGCTCATCGGGTATAATGCGGCTTTCAGCCTCTCTTGCTTTTATGTAGGCGTCCTCTTTTACTTTATATGCTTCGGGGTCTGCTATTACGATCATATGGGAACCATTGATGTTAGTATGTGCTGAACCTGCCGGGCACTGTCTGTCATGTCCGATACTTTTACCCTGGAGTAAATATGCCCGGTCCGGCACAACGACAGGCAAGTATCTTGCATTCCGGCAAGATCGGCACAGGGGTAAAAATTCACTATCTGGCCCTCGCCGGCCGGCAAAAAGGATACGACATTGCAACCAGAGTACAACGCCTCCAGCATTACCGTGCTGTGCCCTTCGTAAGATGAGGTGTGCACAAAAATGCTCGCCTCGTTCATCAGTTCCAGCACGCGGGCATGCTGAATCTTTCCTGTCAGTGTGATGTTCCGGTCAAGGCCTGCCTCCGCGATGCGGCGCCTGAGCGCAGGCTCCGTCTCTCCTTCTCCCACCAATATTGCGTTAACGGTATCAAAACCTGATCTCTTTATGTGGCTGACCACATCCACAAATAAATGATACTGCTTTAACGGCGTTAACGATCCTACGGCAAGCAGGTCTATTTTACGTTTCTGCATATTCAATCGAGGAAAGCAGTCTTCATTGATGCCATTGGGTATCACGTGTGCAGGGACGCTTCCGTATGCTTGCTCGAACACGGTTTTCTGCAGGGCCGATATTGCAGCGAGGCGCTCCATATCTGCTTTTATACGGCGCACGTATTTATTACCGGCCTTCGCATCCTGGCCATGCATCCACACCAGGTAAGGAATATTCACTCGTTTTGCCAGCATTTTGGCGATCAAAGCTGTATCCGTCAGCCAGAAGCTAAGCACAGCGTTGAAGGGATGACTGGCATGAATATGCTTTGCCCGCGACATCAGCTTCATGACCGTCATTGCTTTTCTCACACCACCTTTATTGCTGTTTCCCCAGGCATATACACGGCAGCCATGCCATTGATATTCACCCTGCCGGTGAGGATAATGAACGGTAAAGATCGTAACGCTTACGGCAGGGTATGTTTTGCGGTAGGCTAAAATAAACTGCTGCACTGCAGGCAGGCAATCGGTTTCTGCCTCACTCCCCGGAAAGCCGGGCGTGAGGATCAGCAGGTGCGATATGCCGTGACCCTGCGGCATTACAGTAAGGGCTTTTGCATGGTGATCATATAATGGTCGCACCAACGGTTGAATGGCCGCTTATCCCAAATCCTGTTTTCCAGTTTTTCCAGCACAGCAAACAACCGCGGGTATCTTTCCACGAACCTTTCGATGAACGGCGGCGGCACCACTATGGATAAACCCCTGAGCGAACAAAGACGATAATCCTGCGGTACGTTTTTCAGCACGTACAGCGCCGGATAATAATGTGTCCGGAAATAAACGCCTTCCACGTGCGACCTGGCGCCATTTGTCTTAAACCTCCTGAACGCTGTTCTGAAATATCCTTTCAGGGCCATTGCCATTTCCCAGGGACATACTTTGGGCATAATGACCAGTGTGAACATACCTCCCGGCTCCAGCAATCCGTCTATTTTGTGCAGCACGCTTTTTAGGTCGTCTGTGCAGTTCAGCCCGCCGAAGTTTGAAAATACATAATCGAACTTTTGCTGCCCCAGTTCTTCGAGTTTGTTGAAAGAACATTTCCGGGTATTCAGCCTGTCGTCCAACCCAAGATGTGTAGCCTTGTTTTGCAGGACGCTCAGCATACCATCGGCGTTGTCTGTTGCCAGCACGCTAAATCCGCGTTGTGCAAAAAAAACGGAATCTATCCCCGTTCCGCAATTCAGCTCCAGCATTCGCGCACCTACTTTTATATGCGACAGTACTTCATTCCTCACACGGCTGCGTATCCATGTATGGATGGCATTTTCGCTGTCGATCGCGTCGAATACCACAGATTGCCGCGAGAATGCTTCACTGACATTTTTTTCCTGCTCGTTTTGCACCATCATCGCAACACCCTGTCAAGTTTGATCTTATGTTGTATTACGCTGAGCGAATAATAGGGCAGCTTCAGCAATGTTTTGATATGCCCTGCCCTGATCGCGAAAGGCTTGGCCAATGCATCCTTAATGACATTCAGCGCCTTCAGCTGACGATAAACGCTGTGCACATACCTGTGCAACACCTTGTAAAACTCTGGCCGGTAAGTATTGCGGAACATCAAAGCGAGTTCATCACTATCCGTCCAGTTGGTTTTTTCGCCGAGATGTTCGCGCACCTTATCGTAAAATTTTGTGCCCGGCAAGGGATAAGAAACCGATATGCCGATGTCAGATGGCGAAAGGCGTTTCACCATTTCCAGGGTTTTTTCTATGTCTTCTATGGTTTCGCCGAGATAGCCGAACTGCAGGAAGAACGCAGGTTTGATGCCATGCTTTTTCAATAAGGCAGTCGCCTCAGCTATCTGTTCCACGGTCGTTCCCTTTTCCATTGCGTCGAGTATGCGCTGCGAGCCGCTTTCCGCACCCATCCATACCACTTCGCAACCGGCATCCGCCAATGGTTTTATCTGCTCGTCTTTCAGCAGCAGGTCGGCACGCGACTGTATCTTGAATCTCAGTTGTAATTTCTCCGCCTTCACCAATTCAGCAAACCGCTTCACCCATCCCGGCTTCAGCCCGAAAATATCATCGCAGAACCAGACATGGTCGAACTGATAATTCTCTTTGAGCATCTTCAGCTCGGCAACCACATTCTCCGGAGTACGGGCATTATAACGATTGCCATAGATAGGTTTGGCGCACCAGTTGCATTTAAAGGGGCAGCCCCTGGTGGTACCCACGTTCACCGAGTAGTAACCCCATCGTTGTTTCCATGCGTTGCGGTACTGGCCCATGTCAACAAGGTCCCATGCTGGAAAGGGCATATCATCCAGCTGAGTCATTACCGGGCGGGGCGGCGTACGCAATGTTTCGCCGCTCAGCCTCATTGCTATGCCAAGTATATCGCCCTGCACCCCGCGGCCTTCGCGCGTGGCATTCACCAGTTCCAGCAAGGTTTGCTCCGCCTCGCCGAGGATGACGAAATCTGCCGAGTGATCGAGATATTTTTCAAAATGGTCTGTAGAATCGGAGGACGATACGATGACCCTGCAACCCATGGCTTTGGCCATCCCGCTCATCATAAAAGCAGCCTCTCGCATGTTGGTGAGGCACATTTTGGTGAGATAGTTAAAACCGTCATCGTAGATGACCAGTATATCGGGTTTAAACGAATTCAGAACCGGTTGGATGGTTTCCGGGCCTTCGGCAAACATAACATCGTGTAGCTTTACCTCGTAGCCATGCTTCCGTAATAACGCTGCCGCATACAATGTACCCAGCGGTGCATAAGGCTGCATCGTGTTCCATTGCTTGGGGTCGAACCTCAGAAAATAAGAATGAGTAAACAGTACGCGCATTAACAGATCCTGCCTTATGATTTAGAACACTCTAAAATTAATCTTTTTATCTCTAACCCACCTTAGATATGCAGCGCGGGGCGCGCCATTTCGCTGAAGCGGGAAAAACAGCAGATGAGCCAACGTATTAAAATCGGGTTAATAAAGCCTTAGCTATTTTTTTCAATGGAATGATACTAAAAGGTTTATAGCGCCAGGCTTTTAAAAAAGCAATACCTGCCTGCCATCTCAGATTTCTGTCAAGCAACTTTTTTCCTAAAAATATTCTTGACTTGAACAACTCATGCCGTGCTGTTGCTGCCGGAAGCCAATTGTCATCCCGGTATCGTTTTATGAGATCATAATGATAACACACGGATATTTTCCATGCTTCATTGTTTTGGTTTGTGTCATGTATCCTCCGAAATAGCAAATGATCGTATACAATAACGCCATCGAAATGATATGCGAG
>CAMPKG010000111.1 GCA_946887085.1 uncultured Sphingobacteriales bacterium | reverse complement strand
AGCGAAAAATTCATTTTTTTGAAAACGAACTTCAGGTTCGCTCCTCCTGTATGGGTCAGCACTTCAAAATCGTAATTGCTGCTATACAATTGGTTCTTGTTGATATAATCTGCCGTTGCGGCGCTCTTGTCCCTGGTGACACGGTCTGCACTATTATTGTCCAGCTTAAAGCTGTAATTCACTTCAAGAAAAACTACTTTCGACAACGGTTCGGTATAAGCAATGCGTGAAGACAGGCTCATGTTCTTATTCGCATTTTGCTTGCGCTGATCTATCGTATCTGTCGTGCGTACATTCCCGGTTGTGTCGTAATAAGTATTTACAGATCGTAAAAATCCATCGGTCGTACTCTCGCGGTAATTCTCAGTTAGGCTAAGCGAAAAAGTCCTGCCCTTCTTTTTGAATTTATGTTTCCAATCCAGGTTGCTGTTGATCGTTTTTACAAAATTGTTGCTGGTCTGGCTGCGGCTTGTCTCATTTAATTTTTTTTCATCGCTGTTCGTCATATCGCTGTTCAATGTCGATGAGCTTTTATTTTCATTATACCCAACTACAGCACTCACCTTTATTTCCGATAAGCTATCCGTCTTGATAGTATAATTAATGTCGCCGCGATTCCTGTTACCTGTATTAAATTGTTCCAGGTCCTGCCTATTGGTGTTGTAACTACCATCGGGCAATATATACTGTGTAGTGGTTTGGTTATCTATATCTATTTGCTGTTGCTGATATCGGTAGTTACCCGCTAAATGATGTTTCTCTTCGAGCCATTTGTTGGAATAGTGAACACCGCCTGTGTAAACTATCGGCAAGCCCTTACCATTGTATTTACCATCCCAGCTGAACATATCATCGTCGCTATTATAATAGGTTGTTATATACCCATTTTCGTCAACAGTAGTATTGCCGGTTCCTGAACTGAATTTATCCCGGTCTTCCCAGCCCAACCCTATTCTTCCTGTATTCGATGCTATACCAAAGGCAGATATCTTCCGTTTTCCTTTGAAGGCATTGATCATGGCCTGGTTCTCAAAATATCCGCGCTCATCACCCGCGCCGCCTCCACCTACCAGTTTGCCGAAATAACCTTTCTTCTTATCGTCCTTCAGCTGCAGGTTAATAGTCTTCGTTTTTTCTCCGTCGTCTATCCCTGTAAATTCTGCCTGCTCGCTTTTCTTGTCGAACACTTGTACTTTATCCACCACTTTCGCTTGCAGGCTTTTTGTTACCATGGCCGGATCATCAGAGAAAAATTCTTCCCCGTCAACAAGCACTTTCTCTACTTTTTCTCCCTGGGCTACTATCTCGCCGTTCCTGTTCACTTGTATGCCGGGTAATTTTTTTAGCAGTGCTTCAACCGTAGCATTGTCCTTTACTTTAAAACTGTCAGCAACGTACTCGACAGTATCTCCTTTTATCTTGATAGCGGCTACTTGTTGCGTGAATACAAATTCTTTAAGGAGATGCGTGCGCGTCACCATTGGTATTGGACCAAGATCAAGAGGTGTTTCATCCTTCACTTCCACAACGTCCACATAATCTACGAAACTTGGGAAAGTGATGAGGACGATGTACTTGCCCGGCTTTGAAGGCTTTAACAGAAAGTTCCCATCATCATCGCTACGCGTAAAGCCATCCATGATAGAATCGGCTTGTTGTATCAATGTCACAGACGCGCCTGGCAGTCCGCCGCTGTTTAATGTATCCACCAGAGAGCCCTTAACAGAATAGGACTGTGAAAACGCTGAAGTATTTATCAGCAACAACAGGCAAACAAAGATCGGGCGTAGCATGGGGTGGCGGTTTGTAATAGTACAACACAACAAATATTTAGGTATTATTTCATAAGCAAGAATTTTAAATGTTAAAAAAAGCAAAAAGCCGTGAAATCACCCCGGCTTTTTTGAGATTGGTGTTTGGTATTAACCTATTTGTGCGTCACCAGCTGTGTTCGTTGCGTCTCTGCCCTGTTCCTTACAACAGGCAAGCCGAGTGCTTCGTACACATAGTCTTGCGCAATGGTGCGGATGTTCATTTTATTGATGAGCGTGTTCTCTGCCGACGGTGCTATCCTGTTCGAGAGGAAAACAAATACTACTCCAGTACCCGGATCGGCCCATGCAACTGTACCGGTAAAACCCTGGTGGCCGAAAGCATAACCGGTTGTCCTGTTACCTGCCGGTCCGCCATCTTCCTTGGCAGTTGCAGGCTTGTCGAAGCCAAGAGCCCGCCTGCTGATGCTTGACTGGTAAGCAGTAAAGTATTGCACGGTTTCTTTCTTAAAGAAGCGTTTACCGTTATAGCTTCCATTGTTCAACAGCATCTGGAATATAGTTGCAACGTCATGCGCCGTAGCAAACACACCAGCGTGCCCTGCAATACCACCTAAGAGCGCCGCTCCCTGGTCGTGTACATACCCTTGTATTTGCTGGTGCCTGAAGATCACGTCATTCTCTGTGGGAGCTATCTCCGACAGTTTGAATTTTTTTAATGGGTTGTATGCCGTGCGCTCCAGAGCAAGCGGCTTATAAAAATTGTCCTCCACATATTGGTCTATCCGCTTACCGGATATTTGCTGCACTATTGCTGCAAGAAAGAAATAATCCAGGTCGCTATATACATATCTGCCCTTATTCTCCAGCGGCGTAGCCAGTATCTTTGCCCAGATAGTGTCGGGATAATCTTTTCGGAGATACAGATCCTTTGCTACTTCGATGCTGTAATTGGCATCGGATTTAGTCCTGTACAGGTCGCTTCTGAGATTGCCTTGTGCATCCAGTGTTTCGGTATAGAAAGGTATCCATGCTTTCAACCCGGCCTGGTGCAGCAGCAGATCGCGTACTTTCAAACCTGCTTTATTCGAATTCCTCGTCCAGGGCAGGTAATCGCCTACGGTCTTATCCAGGTTTAGCGAACCGTTTTCGTATAGGCGCATTACGGCAAGTGTGGTAGAGATCACTTTGGTGAGCGAGGCAACATCATAGATCGTGTTGGGATCGACCCTGTTTGCTTTTTCAGGCGTACAAAAGCCAAAGCATTCATCAAAGAAAATTTTGCCATCTTTTGACGCCAGTACACGCGCACCTGGGAAAGCCCCAGCTGCTACCGCGCGATGTACGAACAAGCTCAGCTTATCCAGCGCATCCTGGTTTACAACACCTGCACTTTCAGGAAAATCTACCGTGGTCAGCCGGTCTTTCGCGTTGCTTTTAGTTGCAGCGTACGTGGCTTGATTTTCCATCTTCATATTGAAGTATGGGGTAACGGGTAGCGCGCCTTTTGCCACAAGATCTTTTGCGAGCACTTTAGCAACTATTTTTTCAGTTATTGCATCATCTTCATAGGCCACTATGATAGACGGTGCTTCATTGATCGTTTTCAGGATATATGGATTACCCATTACCACCAGCATCACATTTGTTTTCCTTTGTATCTTCTGAAGAAATGCCAATTGTCTTTTGGTCAACCCGTAATCGCCACCCGACGGGTAAAGCGACATGTTGTGTACCGCCACAATCGTTAAACCATTTGCATCAATTGCTTTTTCCAGGTTCGCAACATCGGCGTCAGTGACATTAGCAGGTAACCACTGCGCACCAACATCCCCGTACGACTGCTGTAACTGCTTGTACAATTCGGTATTGCCCATCGCATTTACGCCCACGTACTGCACCCGTATATCACCGCGATTTATATCACGCAGGATATTATTCCGGTCACGTATTAACGTTGTAGATGACATAGCTACGCGCGCTCTCACCATCGCAGTATACTTATTCAGGTCAGCTGTAACGTTATTCACGTTGACAGGTTTCCATTCATTAAGTCCCGCATCGTATTTCGCGGCAAGTATTTTCTTCACCCTTTGTTCCAGGTCTGCCGATGCTATACGCCCATTGTTCAACGCCCCTACTATTTTGTTGATAGCAACAGGAACGTTTTCAGAAAAGAGCAATACATCATTACCAGCAATGAACGCACGCAGGTCTACATCGCCGGGCCCGTAGTACTTAGCAACTCCTTGCATGTTCAGTGCGTCGGTAAACACCAGCCCTTTAAAACCCATCTGTGTTTTCAAAAGGTTTGCAATGGTATTTTTGGACAGCGTAGTAGGAACCTTCTTTTGGCTTTCTAATGCAGGAACTTCCAGGTGAGCTACCATGATGCTTTTCACGCCAGCTTTTATCAATTGACGGAAAGGGTAGAGTTCCAGTGTATCGAGTTCTTTTAACGACTTCGTGATAACAGGCAGGTCTTTATGCGAGTCCATATCCGTGTCACCATGGCCTGGAAAGTGTTTGGCTGCGGCCATCACACCATTATCTTGCAAGCCTTTCATATACGCGATGCCGAGCGCCGACACCAGGTGCTTATCCTCGCCAAACGAACGCGCGTTAATGATCGGGTTCTTTGGATTGTTGTTTACGTCAACTACCGGGCCGAAGTTGATATGCACGCCAAGCCTTTTACATTGCTCGGCAATAGCGGCGCCAACAGCATATGCAAGAACGGTATCACGCGTGGCGCCGATCATCATCTGCTTCGGCAGCTCGTCAACATCGCTCAGCCGCATACCTAGACCCCACTCAGCGTCGGCACCTATTAACAATGGCACATTTGCCATGCGTTGATATTGGTTTGTCAGATTAGCCTGTGCTTCAGGGGTGCCCTGCATGAATATAAGCCCGCCCACCTGGCGATTGGCCAGCAGTTCCGTAATCTGTTTTTCGTTGTAGTTCTTACCGCCTGAATATGCCGCCACCATGAACAGCTGGCCGATACGCTCGCGGGTATTCAGCGAATTGTATACGCTGTCTACCCAGGTTTTTTTCGCAAGGTTAGTTTCTCCTCCCAGCTTTTGGGCCTGGGCGAATATGAAATAGAAAAGAACAAAAAATATCGTCAATACACCAAACAATCTTCTCATAGACACAAAGTTAGCTACAAGGGAAGGGATAACTATTAAATGTAAACGTAATTTAACCTAAATAAAAATAAAACGCCGCAACCTCTGGAAAGAAGTCGCGGCTTTACCCTTGTACCATTACGAAAAACGCTTTCTACTTGTTGTCTATATCAGGTGTAAAATTGCGTCGTAGTCACAGCACTACCGATGACCGCAATCAGTCAACAATAATGATCCTCGTCATATATCAGGTAGCTCTGCCATATTGCTGTCTAAACGTTAACTTTGCCCATCATTCTACCTGACCGTGCCGGACGTAATTCAACTTTTATCCGACCATATTGCCAACCAGATAGCCGCAGGAGAGGTCATTCAGCGGCCTGCATCTGCTGTTAAAGAACTGTTAGAAAATGGCGTGGACGCCGGCGCGACAGAAATACAACTGGTGGTAAAAGATGCCGGTAAGGAATTACTGCAGGTGATAGACAACGGATGCGGTATGAGCCCCACAGATGCACGCATGAGCTTTGAACGGCACGCCACCTCGAAGATCAGGGATATCAACGACCTGTTCTCGATCCGCACAATGGGCTTTCGCGGTGAGGCATTGGCCTCTATTGCGGCAGTCGCCCAGGTAGAACTCAAAACGAAAAAGCAAGACACCGAGATCGGTACCAGGATAGCCGTCGAAGCAACAGAAGTGAAGTTGCAGGAACCTTGTGCTACCGCACAGGGCACCAACATCATGGTGAAGAATCTTTTCTTCAATGTACCTGCACGCCGTCATTTTCTGAAAAGCAATACAACTGAGTTCCGTCATATAGTGGATGAATTCACACGTGTCGCATTAGCACACCCCAACGTGGCATTCAGGCTTTGGCACAACAATGCCGAACAATTCCACCTCGAGAGTGGCAACCTGAAAACAAGAGTGGTAGGCCTTCTCGGAAATTCCTACGAGAAGAACCTCGTGCCTGTTGAAGAAAAGACCGACCTGCTGAACATTAGCGGCTTCATTGGTAAACCTGAGGCAGCTACCCGTACACGCGGCATGCAGTTCTTTTTTATCAACAATAGGTTTATCAGGAACCCCTACCTGCATCACGCCGTAGTACAGGCGTACGATGGGTTGATAGAAAAGGAGGCATTCCCTTTCTATGTGCTTTTCCTGGAAATAGACCCGGCAAGAGTAGATGTGAATGTGCACCCCACCAAACAGGAGGTGAAATTTGAAGACGACCGGCTGATGTATGCTTACCTGAGTGCAGCGGTGAAACACGCACTGGCGCGCTACAACATCGCGCCTTCGCTCGACTTTACGCTTAACCCCGAGATACAAAGCCTCTCCTCCGTTCAGTTACCGGTAACTGAAAAACAGCTGTCGAATACCGAACGCGGCTACTTGTATAACAGCTTTCAAAATAAGAACCAGGCGCATTTCATAGAAAAGAAGGATTCACTCAAACAGTGGAAGGACCTTTATGAAATTGCTAAGTCCCCAATAATACCTGAACAACCCACTGCGGCGGATAATATAATGCAGTCGCAACTGCATGTGCAGCAGGAGACAGACACGGAAGGCAAAGGACAAAACATCCTCCTGGTACAAGGGTCGATGCTCGTAACTACCGTTAAGTCGGGACTGATGGCTATACACATCCGAAGGGCGCAGGAGCGCATCTGGTATGAACGGCTATTGGAAGAATGGAACAACGGCAGCACTCCTTCACAACAGCTGCTGTTTCCTATATCATATGAAGCATCTCCGCAGGATGCATTACTGCTGAATGAAGCGCTCCCCGATCTTGCACGAGTAGGTTTCGACGTCGCCCCTTTCGGGCAGAATACTTTCGCCATTCAAGGAGTGCCCACCGAACTGCCGGCCGGTGAAGAGAAAAATGTGCTGGATGAAGTAATAGACCTGCTGAAACACGAAGCCAACGATGCAGTGAACAGGCGGGCCGAAAAACTACTTATCAATATGGCGCGCCGCCTCTCCCGAAATAAATACGCCATACAACAACCCGAAGGCCAGCAGGCATTGATCGATGAGCTGTTTGCCTGCAGCCAGCCCGAATATACCCCCGATGGAAAAAAGGTTTTCACCATGATACGGAAAGAAGAGCTGGAAGGCATGCTTGACTAAAATCATTGTCCATAGCGGCTTTTGTGCTTATTTTTACAGCTTTATAAGAATTTGAATGTCTGCACCAAGATTTTACGAGCTAAAGGTTAAAGAGGTAAGGCCCGAAACATCAGATTGTGTTTCCGTAGCGTTGGAGGTTCCCGATGAACTGATGGATATCTTCCGTTTTTCGCCGGGCCAATACCTGACATTCCGTACGCACATGGACGATGCAGAGGTGCGCCGTTCCTATTCTATCTGCGTAAGTCCGAAAGATCATGAGCTGCGGGTAGCCATCAAGAAAGTAGAGAAAGGGAAATTCTCGACACACGCTAACACCATACTGAAACCAGGGGATGTGCTGGAGGTAATGCCCCCGCTTGGCAAGTTCTCTCCCCGCAAAACCGAGACGATTCATAAGAACTATCTGGGCATAGCAGCCGGTAGCGGTATCACACCGATAATGAGTATCATGAAAACCGTGCTGGAAGACGAACCGAACAGCACTTTCACACTCATCTACGGAAACCGCAACCGCAATACCATCATTTTCCGCGAAACGATAGAAGGGCTGAAGAATAAATACATGCAGCGTCTGCGTGTATACCATATTCTGAGTAGGGAACAAATGGAAGTACCATTGTTCAACGGACGCATCACAGCCGAGAAAGTAGAAGATTTCGGCAAATCGCTCATCGATATGCAGAACATGGATGAGGCATTCATCTGCGGTCCTGAAGAGATGATCCTCTCGGTGCGCAAACAACTGACCGAGCTAGGTATGGCCTCAGCCAATATTCATATAGAGCTGTTCACCTCACCTGATCAACCAAAGGCCTCCCACGAGAAGTGGGTGTCGGAACACGCGCACGACAGCAGCATAATGAGCAAAGTATCAGTGATACTGGATGGCACTAAATTTGAAATGGACCTAGCTTACAGTGGTGATTCCATCCTGGATGCAGCATTGAAACATGGCGCTGATCTGCCATACGCTTGCAAGGGCGGTGTGTGCAGCACCTGCAGGGCGCGCGTATCTGAAGGGGAAGTGGATATGGAGATCAACTATGCGCTGGAGCCGGATGAGGTAGCTAAAGGCTTTGTGCTCACCTGCCAGGCGCACCCCAAAACAGAAAGGGTGGTTATTGACTTTGATGCACGATAACCAACGATATTAAAAGGAAAAGGGCAGCTATCAGCTGCCCTTTTCCTTTAGCAAATATCTTCTAATCAAACAGCAGGTCTTGCTGGCCGAAGAAATAAGTAAGCCTTGGCATCAGCATCCACTGGCGTTTTGAGCCATCAGGATAAGCATTGCGTTCTACTACCGGCACTGCACCGTTCACATCCAGTTTCCATTGACCATAACGACCCATGCGGATAAATGCAGAACCTGCCAGGTTCAGGGTATAACCTTCTGAACCGTTTGCCTCGCGATATTTGTTCGCTGCATCTACGTAGAGATCCTCCCTCAGATGGTAGAATAGCAATGGACCGCCAGAGATACCGGCACGCGTGCCGGTGAGGTGGCCTTCCAGGCGAACCATCAGGTCGCCGTGCCTGTACAGTTTGCGTGATAACGGGTAATCAACGCTGGTATAATTCAGTTCGTTCAGTGGAGTAGAACGGTTGTAGTCATTCTCGTTGTAGCGGATGATTGGCTGCTGATAGCCTAATGCAAAGCTCACGTACTGTTTGTACATACCACTCGCTCCAAGGACGAGATCGGTAGTACCCTGGCTTGGCTGATAAACCATTGGCAGCGCACGGCCTTTGCCATCAGTAAGGTTTGAGTTGCTTAAACCTATTTCAAGACCGCCTGTAAACTGCCAGGTGAACCCATCGTAGTAGGGCAGAAAATGCGTATAAGCCACCGTGAGGTCGCCGATGCCGGAGATCTTTGCCAGTTCACCGCGGGAGGCATAATACGGCAGCTTTGCATCAAGGTATCCGTTCTCGTGCAGGTTTACCCGTAATTCTACCTGCGGGATATTGATGACCACATCTCTTTCTCCCTTAGCGAATGTATGTGCGAAACCGAGATGAGTACGGTCATTCTCGTAGTTTTCTTCGTCGAAAGCAAGACCAGCAGCAGAACGCAGGGCGCCTACCGACGACAATCCCGGATCACCGCTACCCTGCGCATGCGCAGCAGTATGAATACCGAAACCAAGAGCAACTGACAAGCAGATGGCGGAAAGTTGTTTCATATTAAACTTAATATCTCTCAAATATAGTTTTATAAACTTAAAAAGTAAATCCCCTGCCGCTTTTTTAAGGCGAAAGCCACCGTTGCGGTGGCTTTCTGCTATGTGGCTTCCTTTTTTTATACTTTCTGTTGCTGTGGACTTACCACCGGGATATTCTTCACGTCCTTCATCTTACCAAAACCGCCCAAAATATTGCGCAGGTTGTGAATGCCCTGGCGTTTCATCAGCGATGTCGCAATAACGGAACGGTAGCCGCCGGCGCAGTGTACATATAAATTGGCTTCATCATTGATCACAGCCATGTTCACAGGTTCCATCAATGTATCGAGTGGCACGTTATGCGCACCTTTCACATGGGCTGCATCAAATTCGCCGGGCTTGCGGACATCTATCACCTCCAGCTTGCTGTCGTGAGGAATATCCATGGCCAGTTCGTCAGGTTCAATAT
>CAMPKG010000110.1 GCA_946887085.1 uncultured Sphingobacteriales bacterium | reverse complement strand
GGTTTTCGTTCTGTACCAGGAAGCTCACCAGCTTTTTCGGGGAGCCGCCAAAGTATTTTTCCATCAGGCTTTTTACGCCATGTTGTGCGTATTCCTCTTTGGTTACAATGGGAAAGTACTCATGGGTCTTGCCATAGGCCTTATGGTCAACAAAGCCTTTTTTCTCTAAAATGCGCACTACGGATGATACGGTACTGTGCGGCATATCCGGGTCGCCCAGGTGATCTATGATATCACGCACCAGGCAGCGGTCCAGCTGCCAGATGATCTGCATGACTTCTTCCTCTGCTTTGGTAAGTGTTGGTAACGATGTTTTTCGTTTCATAACGTAAAACTACGTTATGTAGCTGAAATATCAAAATGTTTTTTTGAATAGACGTTATGAAGCTGAGTAACAAATAAAAAGCCCCGATGTTCACCGGAGCTTTGCCATTGGCATATTATTTTTTCTCCCTCCTTTTCTTTTCCATCGCCTCAATTGAGGGCAGTTGTTTTTTGTAATCTTCGGGGTTCCATGTCACTTGAAAACGACTTACGTAGTCAGCCAGGGGACGTAGACCAACTTCTGCTCGTCTTTTGTCTACGTTGTCAGGATCTTCAAGGGGCATTACATAAGGCTTGCCTTCCTCATCCATTCCTATCTGGCTGCCGTAAATTTGTTTTTTGCCGGTTCTCAACGCTATCCTGTCTTCGAGCAATGCCAACGAAGATGGGGATGCTTTACCATTCTTCACAGCGGCCTGCATCATCGGCAGGTATTTCTGCTGGGTTTCAAGATCAGCATGCTGTATCACGAGAAACAGTGCTTGGTTTCCCTCGGTGCCAATTACGTCAGCTCCCAGCCAGCCATGTTTGTCGAGTATCGATGTTACTTTGATGAGGTTGATGGAATCGTGCTTTTGTATCAGCGCCCAATGTTCTCTCATTTCTTTTGAGTCGCGGCCATATTTTTTTTCGATCTCATCTATCTGCATTCTAGGCTTCTGGTCGGTCATCATTACTGTATCAAGCATGGCAACCAGCGGCTTGTTCAGGTTCTCTTCTTTTTTCTCCTTGTTCTTTTTTACTTGTGCTACAACCTCATCCCATTTTTTGTCACCGTGCAGAATGCTGAGATCGGTATCTGCCAGCATATGATTCAGGTTATAGTAATTTCCATTCTTTGCAATCTTTTCAAGCTGCACAAAAGCTGAATCCTTATTACCCGCGAGCGCCCAAGAGCAGGCAGCGTTATAGCGGTCCGGCACAAAGCCTTTGCCATCATTGGCAGCAAAGGCTTTACTGTAGGCCTGCCCCGACTTCAGATATTCCTTTGAGTTGTAAAATTTCTCACCTTCGGCAACCAGCGTGCTATATTCAGTGTCTTGTGCAAAAGCCGTGTATGCAGAAAAACTATAGACCAGGAAAAACAGGATCTTTTTCATAGGTGTTGCTTTGCTGAAAAATTACAGTTTTTTTCTGAATGAATAAAGGGCTGCGAGTGCAGCCCTTCACTATCAAGGTTAATCTTCTAGGTCAAAAAGATTGCGGTCTATTTCTTCATGAGTGCAAAATCCAATACTTCATCCATTTCATCCACATAATGAAAGCGAACGCCTTTGATATATGCTTTGTTGATCTCATCCACATCTTTCTGGTTTTGCGAGCAGAGAATTACGTCTTTGATGCCGGCACGTTTTGCAGCCAGTACTTTTTCTTTGATGCCCCCAACAGGCAACACCTGTCCCCGCAAGGTGATCTCCCCTGTCATGGCCAGGTAGGGTTTTACTTTGCGGCCTGTGAACGCTGAAGCCAGCGCTGTGAGCATTGTGATGCCTGCACTCGGCCCGTCCTTAGGTACAGCACCTTCAGGCACGTGTATATGTATCGAATTCTCGTCAAATTTTTCGACAGGTATTTTGTGTGTTGCGGCATGTGCTTTCAGGTACGATAGCGCAGTAGACGCACTTTCTTTCATCACGTTGCCGAGGTTGCCCGTCAGCTGCAGTCCGCCCTTGCCTTTCGATAAACCGGTTTCTATGAACAGGATATCGCCGCCTACATAGGTCCACGCAAGGCCAACGGCTACACCAGCCGGGTGGCCTTTGGTATAGATGTCGTTATTGAAGCGCGGCTTGCCCAGCACTTTTTCTATTTGTTCATGGGTTACCTGTGGAGCAACCTTGTTTTCCATTGCCACCTGTTTGGCTACAGAACGCATCACGCTTGCGGTCAGGCGGTCGAGTTCTCGCACGCCCGATTCACGGGTGTATTCCTGTATGATCTTATGGATCACTTTATCGTTAAAGCGAAGCGGCACTTTGCTGAGACCATGCAGGTCTCTTTGTTTTGGTATCAGGTGGCGCTTGGCTATTTCAATTTTCTCTTCAGCGGAGTAGCCTGTGAGTTGTATGATCTCCAGCCTGTCGCGCAGCGCGGGTTGTATATCACTGAGTGTATTTGCGGTGGCTATGAACAGTACCTTCGACAAATCATATTCCAGCTCCAGGTAGTTATCGTAAAACGAATTGTTCTGCTCAGGATCCAATATCTCCAGCAGTGCAGAGCTCGGGTCGCCGCGGAAGTCCTTACCTATTTTATCAACTTCATCGAGAATGAAAACAGGATTGGAAGATTTGATCTTGCGCAGCGATTGTATCACGCGGCCCGGCATCGCACCGATATATGTTTTACGGTGCCCGCGCAGCTCGCTCTCATCGTGCAGACCGCCAAGGCTCAGGCGCACATACCTGCGGTTGATGGCATTGGCAATACTCCTGCCCAGCGATGTTTTTCCAATACCGGGAGGGCCTACGAAGCAAAGTATGGGTGATTTCATATCGCCCTTGAGCTTCAATACAGCGAGGTATTCCAGTATGCGGTCTTTTATCCTGTCCATGCCATAATGGTCATGGTCCAGTATCTTTTGTGCCTTCTTGAGGTCGTAGCTATCCTCGGTGTAGGTTCCCCAGGGCAGGTCCAGCATCAGGTCAAGATGGTTATAGATCACTGAATAATCCGGCGTGCTGGGGTGCATCCGTTCCAGCTTCTCTATATTCTTCTGGAAAAGTTCTTTAGCTGTCTCGGGCCATTTAATATCGTCAGCACGTTTTTGCAAGTCCCTTATCTCGCGCTCGTTCGGGTCGCCGCCAAGTTCTTCGCGTATCGACTTCAGCTGTTGCTGCAGGAAATACTCACGTTGCTGGCGGTCTATATCTGCACGGGTTTTATTGGTGATCTCGTTCTTCAGCTCTACCAGCTGCAGTTCCGATTGCAGCAATTGCAGCAATCGCTCTGCGCGCGTTTTGATATCATTCTCCTCCAGCAGCGCCTGCTTGTCAGACAGTTTGGCGTTAATGTTGGAAGCCACGAAATGTACCAGGAACGATTGCTGCTCGATATTGCGCAGCACAATGCTGGTTTCGGTAGGTACATTGGGTGATTGCTGGGCAATACGCTCCGAATGGTCTTTAATTGAAGATACCAGCGCATCGAACTCTGCATCCTCCTGCGGGAATTTATCTTCGAGGTAGCGGATGTGTGCAGTATAGTAAGGGTCTACCTGCGTGAAGGCATCGATATGAAAGCGGAGGCGTCCCATGATAAATACCGTGGTGTTGCCATCCGGCATTTTTATCTGCTTCACGATCTTGGCGAGGGTACCCGTCTGGTACACATCTTCAGGCATCGGGTCTTCGTTGTTGCTGTCCCTCTGGGCAACCACGCCTATCCATTTGCCCGATTTTTGCGCCTCGGTAATCGCTTTCACAGATTTTTCGCGGGCCACTGTTATCGGCAGCACCACGTTGGGGAATAAAACAGTATTGCGAAGGGCTATAACCGGTATTTCTGTAGGCAGGTTTCCTTTCTCCTGTTCATCCATCTCATCTTCACCCAGCGGCACAATGGGCATAAACTCCATTTCCTGCTCGTGTTGGGTGGCATACATATCAAACATTGATTTCATTTCGGACATTATGACAATCTTCCAGCTGGGTTAAAACGTATTGGGAAGGTAAATATAATGGTCAATACCTATGCCAAGGCAAAAACAACTGCAATTTTTGCAGGGAAATTAGTTTTATATCTTTACGGAAATTATATTTTATGATATTTCGGAAGGGGATAGCAACAATGCTGGTACTGGCGGGACTGCTGGCGCCGGCGAAATTATGGGCCCAGGACGACGAGGAAGAAGAAGAGGATACTACGGAGGTGACGGAGATGGTGCCCGTGCCCAAGAAATTTTACTGGAGCAATGGATTGGATGGCGCTATTTTATCAGTATCCATGCTGGAAAAGCCCATCAATATAGATGAAGTAACGCCCTTACGCTTTACTTATATCGCCAATTTTGGCTTCAATTTCAATTACGACCCCGGCAAAAGCCTCGGCTTTTTCACCGGTATTGGTATCAAGAACATAGGTTTTATCGAAAAATACCGCTTCGTGGACAGTACCGTGAAGCGCCGCGTATATACCATTGGAGTGCCGCTTGGTGTAAAAATCGGCAATCTCCGCCGCCGCAAATTTGTACTGGCTGGCGGTGGAGTGGACGTGCCGTTTAACTACCGCGAAAAAGGTTTTGTAAGGCGCGGCAATAAGGAGAAATTCAGCGAATGGTTCAGCGACCGTACGCCAAGGCTGATGCCTTATGTCTTCGTGGGGGGCTCTTTCGATCCCGGTGTGACGCTGAAACTGCAATACTATCCCGGCAATTTCCTGAATACCTCATTCACCGAGCAGGTAGGCACCGCGACCGTCCTGCCTTATTTCGGGTATAAAGTGAATCTCATCCTCCTGAGCATAGGGTTCGATATCCATTACAAGAATGTGAGACTGGTAGGCAAGAAAGAAGAGCCCGTAAGGACTTTATAAAAACAATAAAAGCGCTTCACACGAAGCGCTTTTTATTTATGAAAACTGTTTTGTGAACTACTTCAGTATCCCCGCCAGCGTAGTCTCCAGATCCGCTCCGCGGAGGTCGCGGGCGATGATCTTGCCATCGGGGTCCAGCAGGAAGTTGGCCGGTATAGACTGCACCAGGTAATCCCTGGCCGCTATCGACTCCCATCCCTTCAAGTCGCTGATATGTGTCCAGGCTAAGCCATCTTTTTCAATGGCAGCCTGCCATTTGTCCTTATCATCATCCAGCGATACGCCGAGGATGGTGAAATTCTTGCTCTTGAATTTGTCGAATGCTGCTACCACGTTGGGGTTCTCAGCCCTGCAAGGCCTGCACCAGGAGGCCCAGAAATCTACCAGCACGTACTTCCCTTTCATAGATGAAAGGTTTACCGTTTTACCATCAGGGGTAGGCAGGCTGATCTCGGGCGCGTCCGCGCCTACGGCAGGGCCTGAAAGGGTTCCTTGCTGTTGCTGGCCTGCTACAACACGCTGATAGTCCGCAGTATAATCTTTTGCCATCTTCGAATTCGGGAACCGCCTTGGCAGGCCGGCCACAAATTCGTCGAGGAAAGGCTTTTCTACCGCCGGGTTCAGCATACGTGCTGCAAACAAGGCATTGGGCAGGTATTTGGTGGTATCCGAATATTCTTCAACAAAATGCGTGAATTTGATGTTCATGTCCTGCAGGTCAGCCTTGGCCTTCGTCAGCATGCTGTCGTTCCCATGCGCCTGGAAGGTATCTATGACCATGGCCATAGTATTGAAATCGCGCAGGTGTTCGCGCACATTGGTGAGGAATTTTTTCAGGCTTTCAGAGGAGCCCGAGCCGGAAACCGTATAATTTTCAAATGCGTTCCAGTCGGCCTTTAGCTCAGCCTTTTCTTTGTGCAGCGATAGCAGGATGAACTTGTTATCATTAAAGCGAAGGCGGTACAATCCTGGCTCGTCGGCAGTGCCCGAAAGCGTGAATTGGCCCTGTTCACCGGAGCTGGCAGAATCTATGATAACGATATCATTAATGTTCAATTCCTCGAGGTAAACCGTCTGTTCGGGCATATCGGTAACCTTGCCCTGTATGGTGAATTCGTTTTTCTGAAGATCGCAGGAAAAAAGGGTCAGGATCGGGGCCAGTAACAATAGCAGGTGTTTGATTCGCATTCCGGGTTAATTTTCGCTGCAAACCTAAATAAATATTTGGGCATTAGGCCCCTAAGCCACCGTATGGTCATGTTTTGGGTGAATTTTTAACAAACTCACCTGTATGACAAAACCCTGACATAAGATTATATTCGTTAATAGATATTTGTGTCGTCATGAGGATATTTAGACTCGGTTCTATATTAGTTTGTACTTGTTTGTGGCTGACGTCGTGTGAGAAAAAGGAGATACCTGTAACCTTGCCCGGAAAGGGTGATGCGAAAATAGATCGCGTTGACATGGGAGAGGATTATGAAGACCAGGTCTTCTACGATCTCGAGAAAGGCGTTGTGCTTATCAGCAAAGTAAACAGCTGGGATCTTGCATTTGAAGCTTCCGAGAAAGGCTATCACGTATTTATGAATGGCGGTAAGGATATCTGGATTCATAACACAGGCAGCACAGATATCAAATCGGTACTAGCGCCTCCGAACATCAAAAACAAAGACTGGTCCTTTGACTCACCCAGTGGCCTGCCCGATTCAACAGCGATAGGCGAGTGGGCGCCCAATAGGATCTCTAAGAACGAAGTGTTCATCGTTAAGCTCAACCCCGCACATTTCAAAGACACTTTTAAAAAGATACAACTCGTAAGCTATAATGCGGATGAGTATAGGATGTTGTATTCTGACCTGAGGAGCACAGAGATCAGGTCGATAACGATACCCAAGAATCTCAATTTCAATTTTTCTTATTTCAGTTTTGACGGTGAAGGAAGCGTTGTGCATCCCGAGCCGACAAAACACAGCTGGGATATTGTATTCACCCGCTACAGGCATATTTATTACGATCTGCAGAACTTTCCTTATATAGTAACAGGTGTGCTTAGCAATCCTAACAGGACAAGGGTGGCTGTAGACTCTATTTCGGGCTACGACGAGATCGCCATCGAAGATGTGCTGTCTGCCAATTTTAAAACCGACCGCGACGCAATGGGTTTCCTGTGGAAATCATATGATATCCCTGCAGGCCTGTACACCACCAAGAAAAATATGGTGTACATGATCAACAATCGCAACGGCCAGTTCTGGAAGCTGCATTTTCTTGATTTCTATAACAGCTCTGGTGTAAAAGGTAGTCCTACCTTTAAGTTTGAGCGGATGCAGTAGGTTACCTCGTTACCTTTATATCAAACCTGCCATCTCTCAATTTTAGGGGAATCCCATTCATATCGTGCAAGGTTCCTGAAAATGTTCCGGCATAGATGCTGTCCGCCCTGATCAATCTAAAGATTCCTTCAGCCGGGTAAATATTCTCAAATACTTGCATGAGCGTCCCGTTGTCTGTATACCCAAGCCTGTGTTCTATATTCAATTTTATTTTTGAAGTGTCTGCAAGAGCATATGTGCCTGGCATATCTGTAGATAAGGAGAGATTAAATTTATATTCCTTATCTGGGCAAATTGTAGAATAAATATCTGCTCTTTTACCGTACGTATATGCCTTGTTTCCTCCGCGGCAGCTGGCAAATAATCCCATTGGTGGAGCTTCGTACTTACCTACTACGTGACAAGGCGTTTTATCGTTTAATATGACCGCAAACGACATCATCCCATCACTGGTTATGGCAGGCAGCCGTTTCTGCATTTCCAGCAGCGGATCTTTTTCTGCCTCCTTCTTACACCCCGCCCACCCTGTTATGAGAAAGATCGAAACGATCAATAATAAACCAGTCCTGGCTAACAACTGAATATATAAAGTTACCAAGCAGCCAGATATTAAGAAATATGAATAAGTAGCATATAAAGCCCTGTTTTTCTTGTTTTCTTTTCGATTTTGACTTTTGAATTCAGCGTACTTACCCTTACCTTTGCGCCAAATTTCGAGGAATTCATTTCTTTTTTTATAACTGAGTATTATGCCAAACACTGGTAAGATCAAACAAATCATTGGCCCGGTAGTAGACGTGCACTTCAGTGCAGAGAACAAATTGCCGGAAATCTATAACGCGTTGGAACTGACTCGTCCAAACGGCGACAAACTGGTTCTTGAAGTACAGCAGCACCTTGGCGAGGACAGCGTACGCTGTGTAGCTATGGATGGTACCGAAGGCCTGGTTCGCGGTATGGATGTAGTTGATACGGGAAAGGCGATCGCTATGCCTACGGGTGAGCAGATACACGGCCGCCTCTTCAACGTTACCGGTGATGCCATTGATGGTCTTCCCCAGCCTGATAAAACAAACGGCCGCCCGATACACGCCAGGCCTCCTAAGTTCGAAGACCTGAGTACTGCTTCTGAGATCCTGTTCACAGGTATCAAGGTTATCGACCTGATCGAGCCTTATGCAAAGGGTGGTAAGATCGGCCTGTTTGGTGGTGCGGGTGTAGGCAAGACCGTACTTATCCAGGAACTGATCAACAACATCGCGAAAGCGTATAGCGGTATGTCAGTGTTCGCCGGTGTGGGCGAGCGTACACGTGAAGGTAATGACCTGATGCGTGAGATGATCGAAGCCGGCATCGTGAAATACGGTGAGAAATTCAAACACAGCATGGAAGAAGGTGGCTGGGATCTTTCCTCTGTTGACCAGAACGAGCTGAAAGATTCAAAAGCGACCTTCGTATTCGGACAGATGAACGAACCTCCTGGTGCACGTGCACGTGTGGCCCTCTCTGGTCTGACAATGGCCGAGTACTTCCGCGATGGCGACGGTACAGGCAAAGGAAAAGACATCCTGTTCTTCGTAGATAATATCTTCCGTTTTACACAGGCAGGTTCCGAGGTATCAGCCCTCCTGGGCCGTATGCCTTCAGCGGTGGGTTACCAGCCTACGCTGGCTACTGAGATGGGCCTGATGCAGGAGCGTATCACTTCAACTAAGAATGGTTCGATCACTTCGGTGCAGGCGGTATATGTACCTGCGGATGATCTTACCGATCCGGCGCCGGCAACAACCTTTGCCCACCTGGATGCGACAACCGTACTTAGCCGTAAGATCGCTGACCTTGGTATCTACCCCGCGGTGGATCCCCTGGATTCTACATCACGTATCCTTACTCCGCAGATCGTGGGTGATGCACACTACAACTGTGCTAACCGCGTGAAGCTGATCCTCCAGCGCTATAAAGAGCTGCAGGATATCATCGCCATCCTTGGTATGGACGAGCTGAGCGAAGAAGATAAACAAACAGTATCGCGCGCACGTAAAGTACAGCGCTTCCTGTCTCAGCCTTTCCACGTTGCCGAGCAGTTCACCGGTCTGAAAGGTGTACTGGTGCCGATCGAAGAAACCATCCGCGGTTTCAACATGATCATGGATGGTGAAGTGGATGAGTATCCTGAAGCAGCATTCAACCTTGTTGGTACCATCGACGATGCTATCGCTAAGGGTAAGAAACTGATGGAACAAGCTAAAAACTAAGCCCCCTCCGCCCCCTAAAGGGGGAACTGGGGATTTTATTAAATAATAACACAAAAAGCCCCTTTAGGGGTTTGGGGTATGCAACTAGATATATTAACACCCGAGCATAAAGTGTACAGCGGCAAAGTTTATGGTGTGCAGCTACCCGGCATCGAAGGTTACTTCGAGATACTGGACAAGCACGCCCCGCTGATAGCGACACTGGGCAAGGGTAAGATGAAGATCATAAAAGACAAGAACACTACCGAGCTGTATGAAATTTCAGG
>CAMPKG010000109.1 GCA_946887085.1 uncultured Sphingobacteriales bacterium | reverse complement strand
AGTAATTTCACTAGGCAATTTTTAAGATAAAACCCATAAATAAAATGAAACGTTTCCTCTTAACAGGTTTGATGTTTTTGACCGTAGGGCTTTCAGCCAGCTACGCGCAGAAAAGAGGTTCTTACAGCGACGATATTTATTACAACAGCACGGATGCAAAAAAAGAAGCAGAAGCACAGAAGAAACAGGACGAGGAACGCGCTGCCCGTGAAGCAGAGCGCACAGCAAGGGAGCGTGAAACAAGGGAAAACACCTATTCCAGCTCGGGCGATGATGTAGCCACCACTGACGACAATACCACTTACAACCGCAGCTACGAATCTGACGGCGATGGTTACTACAATGACGATGATGGTTATTATTCATCACGTATCCGCCGTTTTGGCTATTCATCCTGGGGTTATGGTTATTACAGCCCGTTCTACGATCCGTTCTGGTATGATCCCTGGTATGGCCCCTACGGATATCCACGCTCAGGCGTGATGGTGAGCATTGGCTGGGGCTATCCTTATGGCGGATGGGGTTATCCTTACGGTGGATATGGCTGGGGATACCCTTATGGCGGCTGGGGTTATCCTTATGGTTATGGCTATGGCTACCCTTACGGCGGGGGCTATTGGGCAGGTTATGGCAATGGATATTATGACGGCTACTACGGCGGTGCAGGCTATGGCGGTGGTTACACCCGCAACGTGAATTACGGCCCGCGCCGTTCTTTAAGTAGCAATACTACAGGCACGCGCATGCGCAGGGATGCACCGGGCGGCACAGCCGGCACGGGCAATACCAATCCGCAGACAAACGAGCCGCGCAGGCAGCTGAAGATGTCGCCCGACAATAATAACAACGGCCGCAACGGCATGACCACTACTGAACCTTCACGCACAATGCGTACGCGCGAATTACCTGACCGTGCAGTAATGCAGGATAACCGTATGCGCAACGACCGTTTTGAAGACAACAATAGCAGGCCCCAAATGCAGATGCCACAGCAACAGCAACGCTCAAGGGGTGCACGCATATTTGGCGGCAGCAACCAGAGCGGGCAAATGCAAAGCACTCCCCAAATGGAACAGCGTCAACAACCTGCTGTACGCGAACAACGTTCTGCACAACCACAGTACTCGCAACCGCAGCGCAGCTACGAAGCACCGAGAATGCAATCCTCTCCACGGTCAGGGGGTTATAGTTCACCGGGCGGCGGCAGTAGGAGCAGCGGCAGTAGCGGCGGCGGACGACGCAGATAAGATGTTAAAAAACAGAGCGCTATTGTTAAAATGGCGCTTTGCTTTTTAACACAGGTATAGTTTTTGTTTTTGAGATATTTGTTAAAAATTAAACAATCCGGATCTTTTCCAGTCAAACGAAAAACAACTGTATGAACAGCCGCTTTTTATCAGCGCTAACTATTATAGCAGGCCTCGGACTATCGATAGCTGCCCACGCACAAGACGAAACAGACGCACACCGGTATTCATTTTTAAGTCCGCAGGGAACTGCTCGTTCTATAGGTATAGGCGGAGCTCTTGGTTCTATAGGCGGTGATTTTACCTCGCTGAGTGTAAACCCGGCGGGTATCGGCGTTTATCGCAGCTCTGAGCTGATGTTTACGCCTTCCATTAAAATCAACAATGTGTCCGGTACCTACCAGAACACAACCATGGATGATAATGCGGTCAGGTTCAACTTCAATAACCTGGGCGTTGTATTCACGGGAACAGCTAAAGGAAAACGTTACGAGCGCGCCAAATGGAAATCGGTGTCGTTTGGCTTAGGATTGAACAGGCTGGCCGATTTCAACAGGAATGTGATGTATGGCGGTGTCAACAACACCAGCTCATTCAGCGAGGTATTTGTAACTGATGCTATTTTCTTCCCCGACGATGTAACGAATTTGAATACACCCGCCGGCATTGGCTGGAACTCCTTCCTCATCGACGAGGACAGCCTCGGCTATTTTAATGTTGTGCCGGTTGGCATCGACCTGAATCAACGCCGGGCAGTGCAGGAACGTGGCGGCATCAATGAGATAGCCATTTCACTCGGTGGCAATTATATGGAGCAGTTTATGATCGGAGCTACCCTGGGATTACCGTCACTCAGCTACCGTCGCGATATGACATTTACCGAAGAGGATGCGAGCAACGATGCAACTAATAATTTCCGCAGCCTCGAGTACAATGAGTCACTCTCAACTTCTGGCCTGGGCATTAACCTGAAACTCGGTTTTATTTACAAACCTACGGACGCATTCAGGGTTGGTGCTGCGCTTCATACGCCTACTTACTTCGGATTGACGGATGTACAAAACAGGTCGATCTCCACTAATACGGAAGGTTTCAAGGCACTCATAGGCGACAATACCGGTCCCGTTACCACTCTGCAATCAGGACTCGATATTCCGGAAAACATATTTGAGTATGGTTTGACCACACCATGGCGGGGCATTTTGAGTGCTACCGGTTTCCTTGGAACATTTGGTTTCATCACAGCCGACTACGAATATGTAGACTATCGTTCTGCACGCTTTCATTTCGATAACTCATTTGCAGCTGATGAGGCCTATATCAACCAGTTGATAAAAAACAGGTATAAAGCTGCAAGCAACTTCAGGATAGGCGCCGAGGGAAGGTTGGACAACCTGATGATACGGCTTGGCTTTGGATACTACGGCAACCCGGATAATAGCGGCGGTGATGACCGGATGGTGTTCTCAACCGGCCTCGGATACAGGTTCGACAATTGGTTTATGGACCTTGGCTTCTCGCATACTTCGTACCAGGACCAGGAGCAACCATACGCCGTGCAATATCCGGAAAACTATTTCCTGAATAATCCTTCGGGCACAATAGCTGTACCAAAGGCTGCCGTAAAAGGTAACGCCAATAATATAGCTCTGACAGTTGGCTGGAAATTTTAATTTAAGACATTCATATACCAAAAGCCGCTCTGAGAGCGGCTTTTTTCATTTATTTGCAGCCCGGCCCTGTCAAATTGACAAACAAAGCGGCATTGGAACATAAGTTGATAATTTCTAAGAAACCACTCAAATAAGTAAAACTCATATTATGCAGGAGAAAGGAACCATTTCCATTCATACCGAGAACATCTTCCCCATCATTAAGAAGTTCCTTTATTCAGACCACGAGATCTTTCTGCGTGAGCTGGTATCGAACGCCGTGGATGCTGTGCAGAAGATCAAACGCTTGTCCTCGTTGGGACAGTTCAATGGCGAGCTGGGCGAACTGATGGTGGAAGTATCTTTTGATAAAGAGAAAAAGACCATCACCGTTTCCGACAACGGACTGGGCATGACCGCCGACGAGATCAAGAAATATATCAACCAGATCGCCTTCTCCGGCGCATCAGAGTTCGTTGAAAAATTCAAGGACTCGAAAGATGCCAACGAGATCATCGGGAAATTCGGCCTGGGTTTTTATTCGGCTTTCATGGTTGCCGACAACGTGGAGATCAACACCTTATCTTACCAGGAAGGCGCAGAGGCTGCCCGCTGGATCTGCGACGGCAGCACTGAATTTGAAATAACAGAAGGTACACGCACTACACGCGGCACTGATATCATCCTGCACATCAATAGCGACTCTGAAGAGTTTTTGGATGAATACAAACTTCAAAGCATCCTCGATAAATATTGCAAGTTCCTGCCCGTGCCCATCAAGTTCGGTACGCGCGAAGACCGCGAGCCGGATGGTGAGGATGAAAACGGCAAGTTGAAATACAAAGAGGTAACTGTTGATAACATCATCAATACCACCAGGCCTATCTGGACCAAACCGCCATCAGAGCTGAGTGATGATGACTATCTAGATTTTTACAGTGAGCTCTACCCCATGTCGGAGCCGCCGCTGTTCTGGATACACCTGAATGTAGATTATCCTTTCAACCTGACAGGGGTGCTTTACTTCCCCAAAGTGAAAAATGAATTTGAATTGCAGCGCAACAAGATCAAGTTGTTCTCCCGCCAGGTATTTATTACCGACGAGGTGAAAGACATTGTCCCTGAGTTCCTGATGCTGTTGCATGGTGTGATAGACTCTCCGGATATTCCGCTGAACGTATCGCGCAGCTTCCTGCAGGCTGATAGCAATGTGAAGAAGATCAACGCACACATCACCAAGAAGGTTGCTGATAAACTGAGCGAGCTGTTCAAAAAAGACCGCAAGGCCTACGAAGAGAAATGGAAAGACATTGGCCTGTTTGTAAAATACGGCATGCTCAGCGAAGAGAAATTTCACGACAAAGCTAAAGAGTTTGCATTGCTGGTGAATACCGCAGGTGAACACTACACGCTGGACGAATACAAGACTAAAGTTGAGCCTTTGCAAAAAGGAAAGGACGAAACTGTGGTGTACCTCTACACTAACAACCCAGCAAAGCAGGATGCGTTCATCCAATCGGCAAAAAGCAAGAGCTATGATGTGCTGCAGATGGATTCACCCATCGACAGCCATTTCATAGGACATCTTGAGCATAAATTGGAGAAGGTTTCTTTAAAACGCGTGGATGCTGATGTTATCGACAAGCTCATTGACAAAGGCGATCAGATAGCTCATGTTCTCAGCGAGGATGAGACGAAGAAAGTGAAAGAAGTATTTGAGCAGGCTATCAGCAAGCCGACGATGAATGTTGAGATAGAAAGCCTGAGCCCTGACGAACTGCCGGTAACCATCACGCAAAACGAATTCATGCGCAGGATGAAGGACATGGCAGCCTTAGGCGGTGGCGGACCAATGAATTTTTATGGTGCTATGCCCGAGAACTACAAAGTGGCGATCAATGCCAACCATAAACTGGTATCAAGTATACTGAAAGCAGATAGCGAAGAGAAACAAAAGCAATTGGCCAAGCAGGCTTATGATCTCGCCTTACTTTCACAAGGCATGCTCACCGGCAGCGACCTGACGGAGTTCCTGAAACGCAGCGTGAACATGATAGAGCAGTAGACATTATTAGGTGTCAGGTGGAAACATCCTGACACCACTTCTATAATAGAAACCTCCTTCGGGAGGTTTTTTTATACAGCCGATATTGTCAATCCATAAATGGAATAGCAGAATAATAGCAGCGTCATTATTACGCCTACAACAGACAGAACCGGGACATCGCCAACATTCAACGGTATCTTGTAAGGCCGTTCAAACCGCGCCTGCTTTTTGCGCAACACTATTGCTGAAACATTTACCGACATAAATGTGACGAAAATGAAAAGGTTGGCGATAAAGGCTACTGTTTCAAGGCTGCCTATCAGCGCGAAACTTACCATCACAACTGCGACGGCGATCAATGCGAACACCGGAGTCTTTCTCTTAGGCGATACATAAGCCAGCTTGCCCAGCCATTTCTGCTCTTTCGACATATTGAGCATTACCCGCGAGCTACCCAGCATATTGGAAAGTATGGTGTTGGTTGTAGAGAACAGTGCGATGACCGCAATGATGGTAGCACCTGTTTCCCCGAACTTTTTGTCCACTATATCAGACAAAGGATGTTTGCTCTCCTTCAATTCCTCCCAGGGTATGGCGCTCACTGCCAGCATGGCGATGGTCACATACACAACGCTTACAATAGCAGAAGAAACGAATAGCGCTTTTGAGATCGTGCTTTCCGGCTTTTTAGTTTCTTCCGCCAGTTTCACGATCTCTTCGAACCCTATATAAGCGAAAAAGCTGAGCGCCGATGCCAGCAGCACATGGTTGAAGCCTTCAGGCGGCAGCTCGAAATAATCAGCCTCTCCAAAATATGGAAGCGCAACATAGATGACCAGCGCCAGCCCCGACATTTCAATGAGGGTGAAAATGATATTGACGACAGAGGATTGCCGGATGCCCGTTACATTGACCAGCCATACCAGCCCGATAATACCTACCGAAGCGATGCGCATATTCACATCGAGCAATTCAGAAAAATATCCTGCAAAAGCTATCGAGACTGTGGCCCCACTCACCATCCCGTTGATCGAAATAATGATGCCTATGATGGCTCCGATCTTTTCATTGAAAGCTTCTTTTACGTACACATATTCACCGCCGCTTTTGGGGTACATGCTGCTCAGCTCCGCATAAGAGAACGCTGTCATCAGGGCTGTAAATGAAGCGATAAGGAAGGACAGCCAGACCATATTGCCACTAAAGCCTGCCACCTTCCCCACTATGGCATAAATGCCTGCGCCAAGTATAGAACCTGTGCCGAAGAAAATACACTCTGCAAGCCCCAGTGTGCGTTTAAGTTGAGCCATGTATAGCCCAGCTTAATATTTATGCCAAGTATAGGTGACAGTTTATGGAAATGTGCATCCGACAGCATCTATTCTGTAAAGACCGAAGATGATTCCCCGTTTGTTAATAATACTGGCCGTCGTAGCATTCACATTCAGCTTATCGGCACAGAAACCCAAGGCAGTTGATATGAAAGATCTGGCTTTATCAGACCTTAAAAAAGGCCAGCTGAAATACTATGCATTTGGTTTTGCGGGACCGTCGAAAGAATTGGTAGAGAAAGGGAGAAAGCTGGGAATAACGGTGGTATCAAAAGGCTGTGTGCTGGATGAGGAGCTTGTAAAGTATAATCAGGTGGCCGATAGTATTTTCAACCATAGTAGAAGGCAGGAAATAAGCAATACGCGCCTGCACCAGTCACCATAAGAGGGAGAGTCATGGCTAAAGCCATTTTTTCTTATTTCTTTCTCCGCTCTAAAGAGCGGAGTTAATGCATATGCCAGTTCGGCGTACTCCCCCCGACTACGTCGACAAGGAAGCAAATCCCAGTTCGGCGTAGTCCCCCGACTACGTCGACAAGGAAGCAAATCCCCTGATTTGCGATACCGTAAAATAACAAAACCAGCCGTATTTTAGGTGAATGAGCACAGGTTATCAAATCAACGACCAGTTCGCCACGCATTTTCTGACGTTTACTATTGTAGACTGGGTAGATGTTTTTACCCGAAAGACGTATAAAGATATCATTACCGACAACCTTAGTTTTTATAAACAGAACCATGGCCTTGAGATCTACGGCTTTGTGGTCATGACCAATCATATTCATCTCATTGTCCGCAGCAGTATGGGTAAATTATCAGCCAGTATTCGCGATTTCAAAAAATACACAGCAAATAAGATATTGGAAACGATAGAAAATGAACCGGAAAGCCGTAGAGAATGGATGCTGCACCGATTTGAGTGGAATGCCTCACAGCACAAAAGGAATAGCCACTACCAGGTGTGGACGCACGATAATCATGCTGAAGAGATCCGGACAAAGCCTTTTTTTATGCAGAAGCTGAATTATATTCATCAAAACCCTGTCCGCGCCGGATGGGTGGAGCGTGAAGAGGATTATATCTATAGCAGTGCCAGATCGCTGAATAATAACGAGGCTGTCTTTTTTCAGGTATCTGATTGGTATGACTAACTTGTTCGCAAATCAGGGGATTTGCAGCCGGGGCGACGTAGTCTAGGACTACGCCGAACGGGGTATTTGCTTCATTTTGCTTTCATTGAAATTGGTTATCCCGGTGCATCCTCGTTGCAGACGAGGACGAGATTGGGGTTACAAACGAGGACGAGATGGGTTACATCTGTGTCAGGTGGAAACCCCGATCATAGAAAACGGGAAAAGCTTAATTTCGTCATGTGTTTGGACGCTCAACAATATTATTTTTCATTGTTTTTAGTTCACTACTGCATTCATGCGACAGCGACAAGCTGAGCAAAACTGACAGAAGGCTGAAGATCGTCAACAATCATCCCAACAGCGTTGTGGTTATTACATCAAATAGTTTTCCCGACACAGTCAACTTCCAATTTAATGGATGCCCTGTTTATGATGCCAGTGTAACAGTAGAACCTAACAGTACGGAAATATATGGAATTCGCATGTCTTGGGAAGAGCGATTTAGAGACCTTCCCTCCAACACACTAATGTTCTTCATTTACGATATCGATTCGGCGATGCGGTACCACACAGGTGATCCTAAAAATACGTCGAACCAGGATTGTGACTCCTTAAAGAAATACCTAAAGCCCTTGCGACGATTCGATGCAAATATAGACTATCTAAACGCACATAACTGGACGCTAGTAGTTCCATAATTAATTTTCGTTCTCATTTAGAGTGGTGCTGGTATTGCCACCTGGCGCAATCAATTCTTACTCGGTATCATCTTCAACACCTCCAGCAAATACTTCCAGAATTTCTGTACAGAACTTATCTGCACACGCTCGTCGGGTGAGTGTGCGCCGTAGATGTTGGGGCCGAAAGAGATCATTTCCATGTTGGGATAGTTGATGCCGATGATGCCGCATTCCAGTCCTGCATGTACCGCGTTTACATGAGCAGGCTCGTCAAACATTTCTTCATAGGTCTGGCTCATCAGTTTAACTATCGTAGCATCCGGGTTGGGCTGCCAGCCGGGGTAGGCACCACCATAGGTGATGTTGCCTGCGCCAAGCAATTCAAAGGCTCCGGTTATGGCATCGCGCAGGTCTTCTTTCTCGCTTTCTACCGAGCTGCGGGTGAGGCACTGCAGGCTGTAGCTGCCATCCTTTACCAGTACACGTGCCAGGTTGTTAGAGCTTTGCACCAGTCCTTTTATATCCGGGCTCATCCGGTAGATGCCATTGGGACAAGCATAGGTCACCCTTAGCAGTTTTTGCAGGAAATCATTATCCATCACCTGTGCAGGCATGTCCGCATCTTCAACACTCAGCTGCAGGTTGGGGTCTGTCGTTTTGTATTCGCTGCGCAGGATATCACCAAGTTCAGCAGCGGTTTTTCTCAGTGCCTGTACGTGTTCATCAGCTACTACGATCACAGCAACCGATTCACGCGGTATCGCATTGCGCAGGCTGCCGCCGTCTATAGATGCGATGCCGATGTCGTACGCTTTGCTCAAAGCCAGCAACACGCGGTTCATCAGCTTGTTGGCATTGCCGCGGCCCAGGTGTATATCGCCACCCGAATGCCCGCCTGTCAGTCCTTTTACGGATAATTTGAAGGCTTTGCCCCCTGCAGGTTTTGCCTGTGTATAGTTTCCGGTAGCAGTAACATCTACCCCGCCCGCACAACCTATGGTCAGTTCTTTATCCTCTTCAGTATCCAGGTTCAGCAGCATTTTGCCTGTCAGCATACCACCCTTCAGCGCTTTCGCGCCTGTCATGCCTGTTTCCTCGTCGATGGTGAACAATGCCTCTATCGGCGGATGCGGTATATCACTCGACGCCAGCAGCGACATGATAGCTGCCACACCGATGCCATTGTCAGCGCCAAGTGTGGTGCCTTTGGCTTTCACCCAGTCGCCGTCTATATACATTTCTATACCCTGCTGGTCGAAATTGAACGTAGTATCGTTGTTCTTCTGATGCACCATATCCAGGTGGCTCTGCATCACGATGGTTTCGCGGTCTTCCATTCCCTTCGATGCCGGCTTTTTGATAATGACATTGCCCACTTCGTCCACTCTGGTCGGCAGCCCCAGCTTTTCGCCAAACTCTTTCATAAAAGCGATCACCCTTTCCTCTTTCTTCGAAGGGCGCGGTACCGCATTCAGGTCGGTAAAATGGTCCCACAAAACTTGAGGCTGCAGGCTGCGTATCTGGTCGTTCATTATTTGTCTGATTGATATATGCGGGAAAATTACAGATTTATTCTGAAATGGAATAAAGTTGGCAAACAGGCGTTAATTACGTATTTTTGCAATAGAAAAACAT
>CAMPKG010000108.1 GCA_946887085.1 uncultured Sphingobacteriales bacterium | reverse complement strand
CACTTAGCTCGCCGGAGGTTTCGCTGTATACGCGGTCCACCTGGCCTAATTGCGATATGCCCTTTCTTCTTAATTCAGCAAAAAATTCATCTTGTGATATCAGCTCATGCCTGAATTCCTCGGTTTCAAACTGCCCCCCTTTTACCAGCAAAACCGGTACGCCTTCTACAACTTTATTGAAGTGATGGCTTTTATCGGCTGCATATATGACCACACGATACAGGATCGTGATCATGGCAAACACCATGATGGCAACGATCAGGCCCACATCTCCGTAAAAAATGGCATCGCCGCCGGCAGAACCAAGTGTCAGGATAATGACCAGTTCGAAAATGGAGAGTTGTTTTACGCCACGTTTTCCCAGTATACGCAGGCTGGTCAATACCACTACAAACATAACAATAGCGCGCACCGCTATCTCTAACAGGAACGAGGCATCCTCTTCTCCCCAAAGAAGAGTTTTTAGTTCGAGAGTTTTTTGAGATTGAAGCAATAACGTATACATATCAATTGCGTACGCAACTGCCAGAAAAAACAATGCCAGCAACAAATTAGTAAAAGACGTAGCCCAGCATAAAATTGCAGGGGAATACAGGCATGGTTTCGCTGCCGGTTGCGTTACTTATGTCGAGCACATTCGGATGATTGGCAGTGGTCATATCTTCTGGATTTATGCGACCCGTTTGCGTAACGTGTCGATATTTAAAGCCTATGCCGCCGGAAAACTCAAACAAAAAATGCTTTTTAAATCTTTTTTGAAACCCGATCCTGAAAGCCGCGCCTCCCATTTTTTTCGACAGAATGAACTCATCATAGTAGTGGTTTTCCGTGATCCTGGTTGTGTCTTCATACCAGCCATAGCTGCCAGACCTGTAGCCTGTATAAAATAGTTCGGCAGCATAAAACCAGTCTTTGTTATTGGGCTTTCTGCGGTGATACCTGCGATACTCCGCTCTCAGTTTAATGCCCTTAGCTGTAACCGTCATGCCCTCAGCACTACGATTGAGTGGCAATGTAATGCCAACCAGCATTTGCACTGCATTTTTTGGATTGAAACGTCTTTCGACTGCTACAGCCAGGTTGGGGTTGATAAGGTCAACAAGATTCGGCAGGGCGATCTTTACAGCGGTATATTCTCTGGGAATTGGAGGCGGCCCTTTTCTCACCTGAGAGTCTGGCTGACTATGGGCAACCATGCAAAGTTGCATTGAGATCAAAAGAGACACGACAGGTTTCATAGAAACAAAAATCCGGCAATAAACATGCCGGATTTTTAATAAAGACGTTGTCTTACATATTTCGCCTGTACTGGCCGCCCACTTCAAACAACGCCTTCGTGATCTGCCCTAGTGAGCAGTACTTCACTGTTTCCATCAGTTCCTCAAAAATGTTCTGGTTGTGAATTGCTGCCTGTTGCAGGGTGTGCAGGCTTTGCTGTCCTTTATCGCCGCTACGCTTCCAAAGATTTTGCGTCGTTTGTATCTGGAATTCTTTTTCTTCTGTAGTAGAGCGTATCACCTCCTGCGGTATAACCGTTGGTGAACCTTTACTGCTTAAGAAAGTGTTTACACCGATGATCGGGTATTCGCCGGTATGTTTCAGTGTTTCATAGTATAGGCTTTCCTCCTGTATCTTGCTGCGCTGGTACATGGTTTCCATCGCACCCAGCACGCCGCCGCGTTCAGAAATGCGGTCGAATTCTGTAAGCACCGCCTCTTCAACAAGGTCTGTCAGCTCTTCGATGATGAATGAGCCTTGCAATGGATTTTCGTTTTTCGCCAATCCAAGCTCCCTGTTGATGATCAGTTGTATCGCCATGGCACGGCGTACGCTTTCCTCTGTCGGCGTTGTGATAGCCTCATCATAAGCATTTGTATGCAGCGAGTTGCAGTTATCGTAAATAGCATACAGCGCCTGTACTGTAGTTCGTATATCATTAAAGTCGATCTCCTGCGCGTGCAGGGAGCGGCCCGATGTCTGGATGTGGTATTTCAACATCTGCGAGCGCTCGTTTCCGCTGTATTTATACTTCATGGCCTTTGCCCAGATGCGGCGGGCCACGCGGCCTATCACGCTGTACTCGGGGTCTACACCATTGCTGAAGAAGAACGAAAGGTTCGGCGCGAAATCATCAATGTTCATGCCGCGGCTCAGGTAGTATTCAACAAACGTAAAGCCATTCGACAGTGTGAATGCAAGCTGCGATATCGGGTTAGCGCCTGCTTCGGCAATATGGTAACCACTGATAGAAACCGAGTAAAAGTTGCGCACGCCGTTGTCGATAAAGTATTGCTGTACATCACCCATTACGCGCAAGGAGAATTCCGTTGAGAAGATGCAGGTGTTTTGCGCCTGGTCTTCTTTCAATATGTCAGCTTGTACGGTACCACGCACCGCTTTGAGTGTATCGGTTTTTATTTTGGCATACACATCGGCAGGCAGCACCATGTCGCCGGTAACACCCAAAAGCATCAGCCCAAGGCCATTGTTACCTTCGGGCAAAGAACCTGCGGCACCGCCACCGAATGTTGATGGATTATACAACGGACGCTGCAAACCTTTTTCTTTGAAAATGGCATCTATCTTCTTGTTCACTTCATCTTCCAGCCCGTTTGCCTTAATATATAATTCGCACTGCTGGTCGATAGCTGCATTCATAAAGAAAGCAGTGATAGTAGGCGCGGGGCCATTGATGGTCATTGATACCGAGGTCTTGGGGTCAGCGAGGTTGAAACCGCTGTATAATTTCTTGGCATCGTCGAGGCAGCAAACGCTTACCCCCGAGTTACCTATCTTACCATAGATATCAGGACGGTGGTCGGGATCCTGCCCGTAAAGAGTAACACTGTCAAATGCCGTACTCAAACGTTTGGCCGGCATACCCAACGATACGTAGTGAAAACGTTTGTTGGTACGCTCAGGGCCGCCTTCACCGGCAAACATACGTGTCGGGTCTTCACCTTCGCGTTTGAATGGGTAGATACCTGCGGCATAAGGAAATTCTCCGGGGAAGTTTTCGCTTAGTGCCCAGTACAATATCTCGCCCCATGCCTCAAATTTCGGTACTGCTACTTTGGCTATCTGCGTATGCGAAAGCGATTCGGTGTGTGTTTTTATCCTCAGTTCTTTATCGCGCACTTTGAAAATGTAGTACTCATCGGTAGAGAGATGTTTCTTTTTATCCCAGTTCTGCAGCAGGTGTTTGTTTTTCGGGTCGAGCTCTATTTCGGTCTTCGCATACACCTCCTGCAGGGTCTTTATCAGCCTGTCTTTGTCGTCGGCATCTGTGCCTTGCAGCGTCTCGATGGTCTTTTGAATGCCAAATAGTTTCTGCGCAACTGCCGACTGGTCCTTCGCCCATTTATCGTATTTGCGGTTGTTCTCGGATATTTCACTCAGGTAACGTGTGCGAGCAGGCGGAATGATGTAGATCTTCTCGCTCATCTCGTTGCTGATATGGAAGTTTGAGTGAAGATCAGTTTCTGTTTTCTTCACCACGATATCCATCAGCGATTTGTACATCGTATTCGTACCGGGATCGTTGAACTGGGAGGCGATGGTCCCGAACACCGGCATATCATCAGGCTGTTTATCGAATAGCTTATGGTTGCGCTGGTATTGTTTCTTCACATCACGCAGGGCGTCCATAGCGCCGCGCTTGTCGAATTTGTTGATAACAACGATATCTGCGAAGTCCAGCATGTCGATCTTCTCCAGTTGAGTGGCTGCGCCGTACTCAGGCGTCATCACGTACATGCTCAGGTCGCAGTACTCAGTTATCTGTGTATCGCTTTGTCCTATACCCGAAGTTTCGAGAATGATCAGATCGTAATTAGCGGCTTTGAGCACGTTCACCGCATCAAAAATGTATTTAGACACTGCGAGGTTGCTCTGCCGGGTAGCCATGGAGCGCATATATACCCTGTTGTTGCGTATTGCATTCATGCGTATGCGGTCGCCCAGCAATGCACCGCCGGTTTTACGTTTCGATGGGTCGACCGAAATGATACCGATGTGCTTATCTTTAAAATCAAGCAAAAATCTGCGTACTATTTCATCCACCAATGAACTTTTACCTGCACCGCCGGTACCGGTGATACCAAGTACCGGCGTGTGCGACACCGCTGACTGCTCTGCTACTTTTTTCAGCATGGCCTTTGTTTCAGGCAGGTCGTGATAGTTTTCTGCTGCTGATATCAGGCGTGCTATTGATTTAGGATCTTTTTCTATCAGGTGGCCTACTTCACCGTTCAGCTGGTTGCCGGTGGGGAAGTCACTCTTTTCTATAAGGTCGTCTATCATGCCCTGCAGCCCCATAGCGCGGCCATCATCCGGTGAATATATCCGTGTAATGCCGTAAGCGTGCAGCTCCTCTATCTCTGTAGGCAGTATCACGCCGCCGCCGCCGCCGAATATTTTGATATGCCCGCAGCTGCGCTCCTTTAGCAGATCGTACATGTATTTGAAGTACTCGACGTGGCCTCCCTGGTAAGAAGTCATGGCTATGGCGTTGGCATCTTCCTGTATGGCACAATCGACCACATCCTGGACACTGCGGTCGTGACCAAGATGGATCACCTCAACGCCGCTACCCTGCATTACGCGCCTCATGATGTTAATAGCGGCATCATGACCGTCAAACAGCGAGGCAGCAGTAACTATACGAACCTTATGCTTTGGAGAATAAGACATATCTGAAAACTATTAAACCGGTGTCCCGGAACGGAATATTCCGGGCTGCAAAGGTACAAAATGAAGGGAAAGGCTGTTATGGCGACAATAAAAAACGGGGCTAAAAGCCCCGTTTTTCAAGTATTTATCCGCAATGACTATTCGTCATCTTCATCATCGTCGTGATCGTGTTTGTGGCCGCGGGTATCCATACCCGGCTCACGCGGAGCACGTTTCTTAGCGCAATTGAAGTTTTTAGAGATCCCAACGTTGAACTGCTGGCCGAAGGTGAAGCTGAAGGTATTGTCATCAACACCAAATAGCTGTGCCCTATCCCAGTTTACTGTTCTGTAACCAAGGCCGCCAATACCGAAGTTCAGTGCCAGGCCATTGTGAACATTGATAGCAAGAGCCGGAGTGATCATAGCAGAGAACCCGTCGTAGTTATCCGTACCACGGCCAATTCCTGTAAGATTAAAAGTGTCAGTTGCCATGCGACCAGAAATATAGCTCAGGTCCAGTTGACCCCACAAAGCGAACATTGGGCTGAAGTAGTGCGTATAACGGTAAAAGGCGCCAACACTCCATTCGTGCATTTCACTCTGCATTTCGAAGGTTTGCGGTATGGCAAATGGTACAAAAGTCTTTTCAACCATTTGGCTGTTAGCATATCCGCCTTGTACGCCTACAGTCATGTTTTTGTGAAACTGGTAACCAACACCGGGATTAAAATTCCAGTTAGTAGTGCTTGTTTCACCCGCACCCGGTCCATCGTTATTATTAACCGTTATACCAGCTGTTCCGTAAACTAAAATTGTACCTTTCTGAGCGTTAGCTGCGGTGATAGAACCCACTGCCAACAGAGCAAGGAAGAGTTGTTTCATATAGATCGTGTGTTTGATTGTCTGACAAATGTAAATTGCATAATCCTTTTATGCAATAGGTCGGTGGAGGAATATTAGAAAAAAATTAAAAAACCCCTTTTTTTGGCATTGCGGTCTATTTGAACCAGGAACTGTACATCACGTAATTATTGGCTATCCGCTCAACTTCGCCTTTCAGGAGTTCAGGGCTGATGTCCTTTACCTTCTTTGCAGGAACCCCTGCATAAATACTGCCGGGCGGCACTATGGTATCCTCTAAAACCACGGCCCCTGCAGCAATGATGCTGTTGGCGCCGATCTTAGCCCTGTCCATCACAATGGCGCCCATGCCTATGAGCACGTTATCTTCCAGGGCGCAGCCGTGCACAATGGCATTATGGCCTATAGAAACATTATTGCCGATCACCGTTTGTGTCTTCTGGTAAGTACAATGGACGCAGGCGCCATCCTGGATATTGACCTTATCGCCCATGCGAATGCTGTTCACATCCCCTCTCACCACCGCATTGAACCAAATACTGCATTCAGAGCCCATCACCACGTCTCCCACGATAGTGGCATTTGGCGCTACAAAGCAGTCTCCGGGTATCTGTGGCATTACCCCTTTAACCGGTAAAATAACAGGCATTGGCAGCTATTTTTTAAAAATGTTGTATTTAAGAATGCAATATATAGCCCTGAAACCGTCCTTCCAGCCTATCTTCTTCCCTTCTTCATAAGTGCGGCCATAATAGGATATACCTATTTCATAGATGCGAATATTTGGTATCCGGGAAATTTTTGCGGTTACCTCGGGCTCGAAGCCAAAGCGTTTTTCTTCCAGTTTCAGGCCCTGGACGATTTCGCGGCGGAATACCTTATAGCAGGTCTCCATATCCGTCAGGTTCAGGTTGGTGAACATATTTGACAATGTGGTCAGCCACCTGTTGCCGATAGAATGCCAGAAAAACAGTATACGATGCGGTTTCCCGCCCATGAAGCGTGACCCGTAGACAACATCAGCTACGCCGTTCAACAGCGGTTTCAACAGCAGGTTATATTCTTCAGGGTCGTATTCAAGATCTGCATCCTGAATGATGACATAATTGCCGGTTGCTTTGCTGATGCCGGTATGTAATGCGGCGCCCTTTCCCTGGTTCACTTCGTGTTTATAATAGGTAATGGGCAGCTCGGGGTTATTGGATTTATAAGCAAGGATCGCTTCCTCTGTATTGTCTTTAGAGCAGTCATTTACAATGATCACTTCCTTTTCAACATTGTCTATCAGGGTCACGGCCCTTACTTTATCCAAAATAAAATGGATGGTCCGGCCCTCATTGTAAGCAGGTATGACGATAGACAGTTTAATACTCATATTAGCGGCAATACAGGATATAAGGGTGCAAAATACAATTCATTCTCGAAAGAGTTAACGACTTATCCCCAGTTGATATTTCACGGTAGGCTAAAATCAGCGTTTGTGTATTTTTGGGCATTAATATTTGACCGGCATTAGGCGTATCAACCAGCATGTCAAAACATTGGATTTTATCATGCAGGCATACCTCGACCTACTTCAACACATTCTCGATACCGGCGTTACCAAAAGCGACCGTACGGGAACCGGTACAACCAGCTGCTTCGGTTACCAGATGCGTTTCAACCTGCAGGAAGGATTTCCGCTAGTGACAACGAAGAAGCTCCATGTCAAATCGATCATCCACGAGCTGCTTTGGTTCCTGAATGGAGATACCAACATCAAATACCTGAAGGATAACGGTGTGAGCATATGGGACGAGTGGGCTAGTGAGAACGGTGAGCTCGGCCCAGTTTACGGTCACCAGTGGCGTAGCTGGACAGGAGCTGATGGCAAAACCTACGACCAGGTAAAAGATGTTATCAACCAGATAAAAACAATTCCAGACAGCCGAAGGATGATCATCAGCGCATGGAATGTCGCAGATCTGCCGAAGATGGCCTTGATGCCCTGCCACACCATGTTCCAGTTCTATGTTGCCAATGGTAAGCTCTCCTGCCAGCTTTATCAGCGTAGTGCCGATGTATTTTTGGGTGTGCCTTTTAACATTGCATCGTATGCATTGCTTACCATGATGATGGCCCAGGTTTGCGGTTTGCAATACGGGGATTTTATACACACGTTTGGCGACGTGCACTTGTACAGCAATCATATGGAACAGGCAAAACTACAGCTGAGCAGAAAACCATATCCACTTCCGGTAATGAAGATCAATCCGGCAGTGAAAGACATCTTTGCGTTTAAGTACGAAGATTTTACACTGGAGAGCTATCAGCACCATCCTGCTATCAAGGCGCCGGTTGCTGTTTAACTGTTATCCGTTCAAAGTCTCCTCCAGGGGATTTAGGGTATTAATTACTTTTGCTTCATGACCATTTCTGCCATTGTTGCTGTTGAAGAACATAATGCCATCGGGCGAGACAACCAGTTGCCCTGGCATTTGCCTGAAGACCTGAAATTTTTTAAGCGCACAACAATGGGCTGCCCCGTTTTAATGGGCCGCAAAACCTATGATTCTATGGGCAAGCCACTTAAAGGCAGGCTGAACGTGGTACTGACGCGTCAGCACGATCTTAATTTCCCCGAGGGTGTGCGTATAGAGAACGATTTGCAGGTTGCCTTGAAAAACCTGGAGCAGGAAGGCGTTGAAGAAGTATTCGTAATTGGTGGTGGCAAGATCTTTGAACAGGCCATGCCCCTTATCGACAAGCTGTACCTCACCATAGTGAAAACAGAGATCAAAGACGCAGATGTATTTTTCCCGCACATAGATCACAGCCATTGGAAGCTTACCTGGGAAGAAGAACATAGCGCTGATGAAAGGCATGCTTACGACTACACCTTCCGGCTCTACGAAAGGATCAACCTGTGACACTACACACGTTCATTGAGTATATAAAATACAGGTGGAAGGCCAAAGGCCGGCATGGCACTCATTCTCCTTTTGTTTATCAACTTGTTGAAAGCGGCTTGCAGCGAAGGGGTAGCCAACCACTCCAACAGTTTCTAAAAAACTATTTCGGCGATGACTTGCAGCTGGTAGCTGCACCTGTTGAGCAATGGAGGCGGCTGGCTTTACCGGCAAACAATACTGCCGTTGTTGCTATAAAAAACATTCATGCCAGTTGGCATAGCACAAATGAATGGAACTTCCTTAAAAATGAGAGCAACGCGATGATGAGTATCGATCTTTTTGAATACGGTCTGCTCTTATTCCGGCAGGACTTTTTAGAGAAACAGCATTTTGTTATAAAGACATAAAAAAGGCCCCTGATATCCAGGAGCTTTTCAATAAATCACTTATTCCTAATTACCCTTAGGCATCGTAAAATCGTTGCTGTCAGAATCTGTCTTCAGAAAATTGTCCACCATTCCATGCATCATTGGCGGCAGCTGCGATTGAATGTAGTCTTTGATCGTGGCGATCGCTTTAACGGCCTGTTCCTGGGTCAGCCCTGCACGGTCGATAAGTAATTGCTCCAGTTGTTCCATTATTCTTATTTAAGATTATGCAGCTTTAAGATAATCCAATTTGGAGTGCTCCAGCATTTGTTTTGCATACTCAAGCGTCAAATGGAATACGCCATTTACCTCTTCTTTCTTTTCCGAAGGCAGGTCAAACATTGCATCCGTCAGTATCATCTCGCATATAGCCCTAAGGCCACGGCCGCCAAGCTTGTACTCTACGGCTTTCGTCACCATATACTCCAGCGCAGCATCGTCCACTTCAAGTTTGATGCCTTCGTATTCAAACAGCTTGCTGTATTGTTTGATGAGCGCATTTTTCGGCTCAGTGAGGATACGTTTCAGCGCATCGTTATCCAGCGGATTGAGATAGGTAACTATCGGCAGGCGACCCAGCAATTCCGGTATCAACCCAAAGCTTCTCAGGTCCTGCGCATTTACATACTGCAGCAGGTTACCGCGGTCAAGTTCTTTCGTTGATTTGATGGCATTGTACCCGATAGCAGAGGTCTGCACACGACGCGCGATCATCTTGTCGATGCCTTCGAACGCACCACCGCAAATGAACAGGATGTTCTGTGTATTCACTTTTACCATCTTTTGCTCAGGGTGCTTGCGGCCTCCTTGTGGCGGTACCAGCACTTCCGAACCCTCCAGCAGCTTCAGCATAGCCTGCTGAACACCTTCGCCGCTCACATCACGTGTAATAGAAGGAT
>CAMPKG010000107.1 GCA_946887085.1 uncultured Sphingobacteriales bacterium | reverse complement strand
ATATTATTTTCAATTAATACGGATGGAATATCTTGTCATGCACTACATAAGATAGGCTGAAATCTTCTTCCAGATTGCCTTTTGAGAGAATGTTCATTTTTTCGCGAATTAATTGGCAATAAATGATAATATTTATATCTCTGCCATTTTCCTCAATTTTTGTTACCGGCAGATGCTCAATGAAGTCTACTCCTCGTCTTCCCTGCCATTTATAAACCGCCTCCTTGGCGCTCCAGGCCAGGGTTATCAACTTTGGGTCGTTGCGGAAGAAGACCTGCTCTTCGGGCGAGAGAAACTTATTCTGCAGCTTCTCCATCTTCGGGTGCCAGGTCTGGATGTCTATGCCGCACTCTACATAAGGACTAACAACAACCGCCACATAAGGCCAGGAATGAGAGATAGAGAAATAATACTGGTTGTCGTCGATCCTCGGTTTGTCGTGCTCATCGGGGCGGATGTTCAGTAGCGGGAAATCTTCCTTCAAATGCTTTAAGAGGAATCTCCCCGCGAGGCGCTCCATCCTTCGTTTCTCATGCTTTATGTCCAATTGGCCCAGGCCCGTGCGCTCCACGAAAAAGCTTTCCGGTTCTTCGATCTTCCAAATGGCTGCAAGGCTGTAAGGGTCGCTGGCCCATTCCCGGTAAAGAGGCATGAGGCGAAATTAGCGTTATCAATCCACAGATAATAAACATTAGCTAATAAGCTAATCGCCACATCACTCAATTGCAATTATATTTGCCACCATATGATACTCTCCGATTCCCGCATACTGGAAGAAATAGAAAAAGGCACTATCAAAATAGAACCTTATAAAAGAGAATGTCTTGGCAGCAATAGCTATGACGTACACCTCGGCTCTACACTTGCCACCTATCGTGAGCATATACTGGATGCGAAGAAGCATAATACCATCGATTGCTTCGAGATACCCGAGGAAGGTTTCGTACTCTATCCGCATATTTTCTACCTGGGTGTTACCATGGAGTATACAGAGAGCCACGCGCATGTGCCTTTCCTCGAAGGTAAGTCGAGCACAGGCCGGTTAGGTATAGATATACATGCTACCGCCGGTAAGGGCGATGTTGGTTTCTGCGGCAACTGGACACTGGAGATCTCTGTAAAGCAGCCGGTGAAGGTCTACAAAGGCATGCCTATCGGACAGCTCATCTACTTCCCGGTTGATGGAGAAATTGAAGTGAAGTACAACCAGAAGAAGAACGCCAAATACAGCGGTCAGCCCAACAAGCCCGTAGAGAGCATGATGTGGAAGAACGAATTCTGACCACGATAAGGTTTACAATATTTCAAAGAACTGCAACCCCGGACGTCCGGGGTTGTTTAATTAAAAGTTAACCACGTTCAGCTTCTGCCTTGTGCGGAAGTTGATCGGGATGTTCAGATAAATTCCCCGTCCCGCTTTTACATTTCCCACGATCCGCAGATCTACTTCGCGGTTGGATAATATAGAGTAAGCATTGGCAAACAGGCTGGTCAGATCCACCTTCATGCGCACGGGCATCAGAAATGTGTCTACCGCAGGTACACTGAACTGGCTGGTAAGCGTCGTGGTTCCCACCTGCCTTTCGTTGATGAACACATCCAGCTTGGCATCCCTCAACGTCAGGTTGAAGTTGTTGGGATTGTAGAACTGCAGGTCCATACCCACATCGGGGCTGAGGCTGAGTGCGAACAACCTGAAATTCTTCACGTCCTGGTACACCAATTCTTTTGGTGGGGTACTGCAGGAGTTCATTCCAATCCCCAGGATGATGACCAGTGCAAATAGTATTAGTTTCTTCATATGGCTTGTCAGTTGCGGCTTTGAGCCTGAATTTGTTACAAAATGTTAGCTAAAATCAGTATTGTTCAATTTTCAACAAAAAAACCAAGCCCCCGTACCTGTTATGTGCGGGGGCTTTATATATGTTCCGTTTTGTTCCACTTTTTATCCTTTCTTTCTTTGTATCGCTTTTTCGGCGGCGGCCATGATGTTTTCTTTGGTCAGGCCGTATTTCTTCAGCAGGTCGGTTGGCTTGCCGCTTTCGCCGAAGGTATCCATAACCGCCACATACTCATGAGGTACGGGATGATTACGCGATGCCACATTGGCAACACTATCGCCAAGTCCGCCATTGATCTGGTGCTCTTCGGCGGTTACGATGCAGCCTGTCTTCTGAATTGATTTAATAATAGTTGCTTCATCCAGCGGTTTGATGGTGTGAATATTGATCAGCTCAACGGAAATGCCTTTTTCAGCCAGGGCTTTGGCAGCTTCTACCGCCATCCAAACCATGTGGCCGCAGGCGAAGATGCTCACGTCCGTACCTTCGGCCAGCACTTGTGCCTTGCCTATCTTAAAATCTTCTTCTTTGGTAAAATTTGGCCATTTCGGGCGACCGAAACGCAGGTAAACAGGGCCTTCATATTCAGCTATCGCGATGGTAGCCGCCCTGGTCTGGTTAAAATCGCAGGGGACGATCACAGTCATGCCCGGCAGCATCTTCATCATACCGATGTCTTCCAGCACCTGGTGGGTAGCGCCATCTTCGCCCAATGTAAGACCGGCGTGCGAAGCGCAGATCTTGACATTCTTGCCGCTGTAAGCAATAGACTGGCGTATCTGGTCGTAAACGCGTGAGGTAGAAAAGTTAGCGAAGGTGGTGGTGTAGGGTATCTTACCGCCGATGGTAAGGCCTGCAGCTACGCCCATCATATTGGCTTCGGCGATACCGCACTGTACAAAGCGCTCCGGAAATTCCTTAATGAATTCGTTGAGCTTCAATGAACCTGCAAGGTCGGCTGCCAGCGCTACCACGTTGGGATTGCGACGACCCGCTTCAGCAATACCTTCACCGAAACCGCCACGGGTTTCTTTCTCGTTTAATATTTGAATATCCTGTAACATTAAGTCAAAATTCAAAAGTCAAAATTCAAAAGCCTTGCGGCTTTAGGGCGCAAAAGTACGTTTATCATTTGGTATTGGAATAGCCCCAGTCCTTGAGCCAGGCAATAATTTTCTCTTTATAGTCGCCCTGTATAATGATAAGCCCGTCTTTGGCGCTGCCGCCGGTGCCGCACTTGGTTTTCAACTGTTTACCCAGCGCTTCCAGGTCATCGTTTGTGCCGATAAAACCCTCCACCAGCGTTACTACCTTGCCTGCCCGCTGCTTGCTATCCAGTTTTACTCGGAGTTTCTGTTTGTCCTTGGGCAGGGTCTCACCCGCCGGCCCTTCATCGAAGTCGTTATAATAATCCTGGTTGGTGCTATACACCAGCCCGTCCTGCCTGCCTTTGTTCTTTTTACTCATGTCTGAACACAAAATTAAAACTGTTAGTTGCCGGGATCAAAAACGAAGAATTAATTTTTATCATAACTCAATGTTTTCAGGTGTTTCGGCGAAACAAAATGTTAGTTTCTGTTGAGTAAAAATGTGGTTTTCTGCAAATTCTAACAATTACCGTAATAACCATTTTCTCTTTTCGTAGCCCGATCCGAATAGCTGTCGGACCATCTATTCATTAATAACAAAAATACGAAGATTTTATCTGCACGCCAAGATTGAAATTCGGAAGATACTTTATTATATTTGTAAAAAGACCCTTATGAAAGCTGCTTTACTTATTGCTCTGACCCTGTTACCGTTGGCAGGATTTAGCCAATCGAATAACGGCCTGGTCGCCCACTGGCTGTTCACAGGCAATGCCTTCGACAGCACCGGCAACGGTCACAACGGCACGATGAATAACGTGACATTTACCACAGGCCGCGCAGGGAATGTTAACACCGCAGTGAGATTTAATGGTTCGGACACAAGCCATATCACGGCTCCGTATACAAGCGATCTTAACCTTGTCAATTATTCACTGTGTGCATTGGTAAAACCAGAAGGTTTCTATACCAACACCTGCCAGATAAGCATACTGCTCACCAGGGGTGAAATGAATACCACCGGGAACTATTATCTCGATTTTTTCGACAATGCTTATGATAGCTCCTGTTCAAATGCAGACACCAATAATTACTTATTTCATACAGGCGCGGGGCCATCAAATTACCCGCCTCATGCTCCCTGGCAATATTCACCTGCCGTTCATACAAATCAATGGTATAGCGTCGTAACTACTTTCGACGGAGCTAAGTTCAAGGTTTATGTAAATGGACAGCTGAAGTCGACTGCTATACCTAACTCAGTGACAGCTATAGGCACGAGCAAAGATAGTCTTAGCATTGGTGGTACCATTTTCGGCAATGTAGCACAGTATCCTTACTGGTTCAAAGGCGTAATAGATGATCTGCGTATCTATAACCGGGTTCTTGCCGACAGCGAGATAGTGAAATATAATGCGCTCGATAGCCCCACTTCAGTCAGTGACATAGCGTCAGCAGGGATAGGGCTCAGTGTTTTCCCCAATCCCAATACCGGCGTATTTACACTGGAGGGCCCGGTGAACGACGGATCTTTGACAGTTGAGGTGTACAATATTGTAGGACAACCCGTTTACAGAACTATTACTATGGCGAGAGCAGGCCAGTTGAAAGAAAAAATTGATCTGGCGGATGTTGCAGAAGGGATTTACTTCGTGAAACTAGCATCGGAGGGAGAAACTAAAACATACAGGGTCGTAGTGCAGCGGCAGTAGTGAATTTTCCTAAGAAAATTTTAAGCCCGGCATGCCGGGCTTATTATTGTCATGAAATCTTAACGAGTTATCACGCTACATGTTCTTCGCATCCTTCTATTTTATAAAACATGGCAGTGAGCGCCAGACTCACTATCAGTATCCAGATGATCCTTCGTCCGGAAGTTATCGTTTCGATGTCGCCGACGATCAGATCAAATATCGCCTCTGTAGCAAAAAGAATAATAAGCGTCAATAACCATTGGAGGAGAAACGGACGTGCTCTCATACGGCAGCTATTTAAATTGAATTTCCATTTCCTGAAAATCTTTGTCAAGGCTGTCCTGACTCATCCACAGGTCAGAATAATCGAGATTTAACGAAACGAGCGCGATCTTCTTCTTGTTGAAATCGACCTTGTTCAAAACACCGGCCATTGCCTGCGATTGCTTTGGCAAGTATTTAGCCCAGCTGTGCACTGCAATGTAGTCAACGTCACCACTTAAAACCGATACTAAAGCAGCAGAATCCTGCTTCAGGAATTTCACCCTGGAGAGAATATCCGTCAAAGACCTAATGGAGAGGTTACTGGAATCAACCTGGAAACTGTCAACTGACCCCAATTTGTTTAGGAAGTCGTGCGCTACGCCTGTACAACTAGTTCCGGCACTGCTTTTTATTGGCAGCTGCCGCTTATTAAAAATAATAATACCCGGTACACCGAAATTTTTCGACAGGTAATTATATTCCCGTTTCCCCGCGGCTATAGCCAGGTAAGGGGCGTTTATCCGGTGTGTTTCAGCATAGTCAACTATTGCAGCTGTGCTTTCAGCTTTAGGCGCCACATAGCCTGCCCAACTGAGAAACAAAGGTTTCCAGTTAAAAGCCAGGTAAACTAAACCGGCAAATAACAATAAAGACACAGCGACCAGGATTTTTTTCTTCATAGGTAATTTATAGTGAGCTAATAAAAATAATCATCATCTTCTTAAAAAGAAAGCGCATTCGTGGGCCTATTTAACTTGCCGTTTGACCCCAAAATTTACAAGGTAAACACCGGCGAATATCAGCACAGTTGAAACGATCTTTACCCAGGTCAGCTGCTCACCGATACCCAGCATGGAAATGATAGCAGCAAATATCGGCTGCAGGTAAATGTATGCGCCTGCCGTTGATGGCGGCAGGTGACGGAGTGCATATACATTCCACAGGTAGGTAAAGAAGGTGCAGCAAATAACAATGAACCCAACTGCGAGGTAATCGTTGAAACTGAATAAGGACCAGTCAACAGCAGCAAACTGCGGTCCGCCAAACGGCAGCACAAAGAGAAAGCCGAAGAAAAACACCCAGCGGATGACAATGATGGGACGATAGCGCTGCATCAACGGCTTAATGAGCACAAGGTACACTGCATAGGAGGCCGCATTCAGGAAAACTAAAAGGTCGCCAAGCGCCGAGCTGCCCGTCATGGTCAGTTCCTTTCCCGCGCTCATCAGCAAAAAAGCACCGCCTATACCCAGCAGCAGGCCCAATGATTTATCCCAGCCTATACGCTCTCTGAGAATGAAGATGGATATGACGGTAATAAGCAACGGCGTGCTCATCATGATAAGCGAGGCGTGAATCGGGAACGTCAGGTTGAGGCCGAGGAAGAACAGCATCTGGTTGAGCGCTACGCCAAACAGGCCGCCGAGCACCAATATTCCCCAATCCTTCTTCGCGATCTTGGCCCTGAATTTATCTCCGCCAAAAAAGCTGAACCAGAACAACAGCATCACTACGGTTACGCGGATGAAAATAAATCCTAATGGTTCTATAAGCCGCGGCATGACGGCTTTGGCCACCGTAAAACCTGCACCATAAAAAACATTAGCTCCCAATAGCGCCAGGTGCGCTTTCAGCTTATCGTTCACGGCCGCAAAGGTAAGCTAATCGTAACGACGAATATGTTTTCATAGTTTTACACCATGAGCTTTGAACCGACAGATAAAGAAATTGAAACAGCAACCGCGTTAGCGGCTTTTGACCGTTATCAATATCTGGTAGAGAAAGCTGCGGAGTTCGGGGAAATGTACTCGCTGAAAAAAGGCGATGAATGGGCGCTGGCGGATGTGCAGGAGCAGGTACTGTTCTCTTTATGGCCTGCTGAAGTGTTTGCAGCGAGGGAAGCATCAGGAGCATGGGAAGGTTATGAACCAAAGGCGATAAGCCTGGAAGAATTTGAGAATAAGCTCTTGCCACTCATTACGAAAGCCGGCTGCCTGTTCAATGTATTTTCCGTAAACGGGGGAATCGGGTTCGTGGTAGACAGGGAAGAATTTCTGCGCGATCTTGCAGAAGAGCTGGAGGATAGTGAATAGTGCTAACGCACAACGATCTTATCGAGCGTCTTCAGGTATTTTGTGTCAACAGTTGCCCCTAGTCCGTTCCCGTCAGGCAATTCTATCCGGCCGTTCTCATGATAACTGATGCCACCCCGCACGTGATCTTCTTTGTGCATGATCGCAGTATCGAAATCAAAGAACTCAATACTGTCGCTGACCATAGCAAGATGCGAAGCCGCCGTGAAAGCCAGTCTTGATTCAAGGAAACCCCCGAGCTGTATCTTAATACCTGCCGCCTCGGCAAGTCTAATGATCTTGAGCGCATCGAAAATGCCACCGGACTTGCCCAGCTTGATGTTGAAGAACTGGCAGGCTTTGAGTCGTATTAACCTTTCTGCATCATGATGGTCGCCGCAGGATTCATCAGCCATTATAGGTATCGGGCTTTGCTGCTGCACACGCGGCAGATTCATAAAATCCCATCGAGGTATAGGCTCTTCGCAAAACAAGATGTTATATGCGGCAAGAATGGAAAGGACTTCAGGTGCTGAATCCTTATCCCATCCCTGGTTGGCGTCTATCACCAGCGGGATGTCGTTACCTATCTGTTTCCTTACCAGCTTTATCCTGCGGATGTCTTCTGCGGGCTTGCCGCCAAGTTTCACTTTGATGATGGTATAACCTTGCTCCTTTATTGCCAGTGCATCTGCTGCCATTTTCCTGGGTTCGCCAAAGGATACCGTATAGTCGGTAACAATCGTTCGATTCTTGCCCTTCAGGAATTTGTACAACGGCTTGCCTGCATGCTGCGCTGCAATATCATACAGTGCCATATCGAATGCGCTCTTGATGCTGGCATTGCCATAGATGATCGAGTTCATTATTTGGGTGCAACCTGCTATATCCAACGGGTTTTTACCTTTCAATCCCTTGGCCAGGTACTTGCCAACGGCCATACAGGTATCATAACTCTCCCCGTTTATCGACATAAGAGGGCTGCATTCGCCGAAGCCGGTCAGGCCTTCATCGGTTTTTATAATTACGAGCACATTGTCGGCGTAGTGAAATGTGCCCAGCGAAATGGTAAACGGCTCATTCAGTCGCGTTTTGGCGTGGTATATTTCTATCCTGTCAATCAGCATATGTGGTGATAAACTACAAATTAGCAAATAAATTACTGTTCGGGGCAGTGCGGGAGCGGCTTTTACCTGCACCTATGGCAAACTGCTTTATATTTGCGGCACAATAGAAAAATATGCTGCCCATACAATTATTCAGGCAAAACAAGGAACTGGTACTGGAAGGACTGAAGAAGAAAAACTTCAAAGAAACTGAACTGGTTGACAAGATCATAGAGCTGGACGAACGCCGCAGGCACCTGCAGGCGGAGAATGATAATATACTCGCTGCCATCAATTCAGCATCGAAAAGAATAGGGCAGTTGATGGCCAAAGGCGAAAAAGATGAGGCCGAACATCTGAAAGCACAGGTTGCGCTTAACAAAGACAAAACCAAAGACCTCTCGGCAAAACTGGCTGAGCTGGAAGAAGAACTGCATGATGTGGTGGTAAGAATACCTAACCTGCCGCACAGCAGTGTGCCCGCGGGTAAAACTCCTGAAGAGAATGAAGTAATAAAAACAGGCGGTTCAACTCCCGACCTCAGCGCGCAGAAGCTCCCGCACTGGGAGCTGATGGAAAAATACAACCTCGTAGATTTTGAGCTCGGCAATAAAATAACCGGCAGCGGTTTCCCCGTGTACATTGGGCAAGGCGCTAAATTGCAGCGCTCACTTATCAACTACTTCCTGAACTATAATATTGATGCAGGATACAAGGAGTATTATCCTCCCTACATGGTGAACGAAGCAACTGCCTACGGTACAGGACAGTTACCCGACAAAGAAGGGCAAATGTATCACGTAACTGTTGATGGTTTTTACCTGATACCAACCGCGGAAGTACCTGTTACGAATGTGTACCGCGACACCATTATCCCGGAATCGGAACTGCCGGTGAAGATGACGGCATACACTCCTTGCTTCCGTCGCGAGGCCGGTTCTTATGGTAAAGATGTGCGTGGCCTGAACCGTGTACACCAGTTTGATAAGGTGGAAGTAGTGCAGCTCGTGCATCCTGATAAAAGCTACGAAGCACACCAGGGCATGGTAGACCATGTGGAACAACTGCTCCAAAATCTTGGGTTGCAATACCGCATACTGCGCCTCTGCGGCGGCGATATGAGCTTCACGTCTGCACTTACTTATGATTTTGAAGTGTACAGCGCTGCGCAGGAGCGTTGGCTGGAGGTAAGCTCGGTTTCTAATTTTGAAGTCTTCCAGTCGAACAGGATGAAGATACGCTACAAGGGCAACGATGGTAAAGCGCAGCTGGTACATACGCTCAACGGCAGCTCGCTGGCATTGCCGCGCATCATGGCCTGCCTGCTGGAGAATAACCAAACACCGGAAGGCATCAAACTGCCCGCCGCGCTGCACTCCTATTTCGGCAGCGATATGATCAAATAATAATAGGTTTTTGAATTTTGGCTTTTTACTTTTGAATTATCATGATACAACGCATTCAAAGCCTGTGGCTATTCCTGGCGGCGCTCGCCAACGCGGGGCTGTTCTTTTTCGATCAATACCATGCAGATGTGACAGTGAATGGCGCTGCCGCGGTACACTATATCAAAGTGAACGATCATTTTCCTTCGCTACTGCTAGCGCTGGTCATTACCATACTGCCGTTTGCCGCCATCTTTATGTTCGGCAACCGCAAGCGCCAGCGCACCATGGCACTGCTCAGTATGGTATTCACGCTCGGTTTTCTTGCATTGACGCTGATGCGTGTAGGC
>CAMPKG010000106.1 GCA_946887085.1 uncultured Sphingobacteriales bacterium | reverse complement strand
ATTCCTGGTAGGGATGGCAGCTGCCATATTCTACTTTGGGTTAAAGAAAGAACGATGGAGATATCTCACCCTGCCTTTAACTATCCTGGTCGTGCTCATTGTCAATTTCGCGCCGGGCGGAGTGAGCTTACATAATGGCTTGCTTGCTCCACTATTTGCGCTGCTGATCGTCAGTATTGCGTCAAACAATTCGGCATTTCTCTCATTAAGGCCAATAGTTTTCCTTGGCGAGATCAGCTACGGCATATACATACTACAAGAACCCTTACATCGGTATTTTGTCCTGGCAAACGACAAATGGCTTCATTTAGGAGGGACGTCATTTTTCTACAGTTATCTTTTGTTCCTTATGCTTTCGGCGGCAGGCAGTTTCTATTTCATTGAACGTCCGTTGCGCAGACTTATCTCCAGGCCAAACTGACATTGTCATTTTAATGCAAGTGTTTGATATCCATAAGAAAAAACATGGTATTTAGCACTGCTGTATCTGATTATACCCTAATTTTGCGCAGCTAATTACAAATTATGAGACGAACGTTATACAATTACCTGGCCCTGTTTTGTGCCGCATTGTTTTTGAACGTGGGCGATGTCGCCGCACGTAACACCCCCCTGGAGGCATTCATCCAGCGAGAAAAGCAACAGCATGAATTTGTGACTGTGCGCAACTTTTTCCAGGTTGATGATGCTTTTCCCATGACCGAAATCGAAAAACAGGTTACCGGTGCACAGGTGCTCACGCTGAACACTGCAGCGCTGAAACAGCTGATGAAAGAAGAAAATCGTGCGATGACGCTTGCTATCCCCAACAACAATGGCGGCGTATACGAAGTGGAACTGGCGCGTTATGATTTCTTCTCGCACGATTTCAAAATGCACCTGAACCATTACAATACTCTGACTGAGTTCAACTATACCCCTGGTTTGTATTATAGCGGCGTAGTAAAAGGTGTTCCGGGCTCTGTTGCAGCGTTCACTTTCTTCGATAATATCGTGTACGGCATTTTCTCTCTTCCGGGTGTGGGCAACATCGTGGTGATGGAAAACAGAACAGACGCATCGGTAAGCAATAGCTACCTGATGTACAACGACCTGAACTTGAAAGCCACTCCTACTGCCGGTTGTGGTACGGAAACACTTCCTTCAGTTAAGAACATGACGCCCAAGGCGCAGAACAAGAATGTCTACAACACTTGTAAGGACGTTGAGATATTCCTGAAGGCCGATTATGATACGTACCTCGACTACGGTAGCAATCCTCAGTCGTTCTTTACTTATATCATGTCTGTATACAACATGGTAGCTACGCTGTATCGCAATGAGGCAATTTACACCAGCATTAAAGAGATCGTCATCAACACTTCATCTGATAACTATCAATGGTTGTCTAAGAGTTCACATTATTATCTCTACGAATTCGGTGATGATGTTCAGAATAACATTTTTGGTGCCGACCTTGCAATGTTGGTATCAACAACATCAGGCAACATGGGTGGTGTAGCATGGCTGAACGGCCTTTGTGCAAGCTATTCAGGATCGGGGGGACATGGCCCCTATTCCTTTGCTAACATCAAAGGTACGTGGAGCGGCACCAGCCTTCCTACATACAGCTGGGATATCGAAGTGATGACCCATGAAATGGGGCACAACCTGGGTTCTCCGCATACGCACAGTTGCGGATGGCCTACACCAACCGGTGCTATCGACGCATGTGTGCCTACACAAGGCGGCTGCCCTGAGCCAACACCAAAATATCCTTCCAATGGTGGTACCATTATGAGCTACTGCCATCTTGCCAGCGGCGTAGGTATCAACTTCGCCAACGGCTTCGGCCCAATGCCCGGAGACCTCATCAGAGACGAAGTTGCTATTGCTCCCTGCGCAACTCATTATGCTCCTACTTCGCCAGTTTCAAGCGGGCCTAAAACGCTGTTTGCAAACCGTGAATGCACCAGCGAAGATGGCATCACCTACTATTGGAACGACAATAATAACCTGGACGAGACTGATGACAAGATCGTGGTGGCCATTGACCATAATGGTAACAACATCGGCGACCTGAATGACGCGGGCTTCGAAGTAAAGACCGCCACATCATTGGCATACGGTTCGGGAACAGGTGTCAACCTGAGTTTCCCGGCCGGTACGCAAAACGTAGAGAGCAAAAACATTGCTGTAAATCGTTATTGGTCGGTTAAACCAACAACACAACCAACAACTTCTGTTTTCGTTTATTTCCCATTCATAAAAACAGACATCGCTGACGCCAATGGCACTATACCTGACTCAGTCTTGACGTCCTCGAAAATGCGCTTATATACTGTACCGGGCACTGTCAATCCCAATCCTGCAAATGGACTTGCAGGCGCAACCGCGGGTGATGTAAAAATTCACAAATTCGGAACTGCTCCAACACAAACTAACTGGGCACCGTATAACATTGCTGATACCGTTTTTGCAATATTCCAAACTTCTACATTGGGTGGTGGTTCAGCTTTCTACACGTACACTCCCGTATCGGTTAAAGATGTAAATAGTGCTAACAATGCTATTTATTTCTATCCCAACCCTACAAGCCGCAACTGGAACGTTTGGGTGCCTGCTGAAAATAAGAACACGGTATTCCGCCTCTTTTCTGTAGAAGGGAAGCTGGTTTTGGAAAGCAAATTCGAAAGCGGAACAACGAACAAGGTTGACGCTTCCCAACTGGCACCTGCGCTTTACTACTATCGCATCAGCAGCGAAGCAGCGAGCTACAACGGCACGCTTCAAAAACAATAAAGAGTAACCAACTGATAAATAAAAGGAGCCTTCAAACAACGAACGCTCCTTTTTATTTGCAAAAATTTATTCGGGGTAACTGATTTTTCTACTTATCATTGCAGCTGTGAACAAAATGCCGAAACATACGAAACGTTGTAAGACCCCGTTAAGGACGAAGGGTAAGGCATTATTGTACCAATAACAGGAAAAATACAAAAACGTGCATACTGCCCTTCGGTGATCCGAAGGGCTTTTTTTATTAATGTTTAAACAACCAACTAAGATGAAACTGATCAACAAAAAGATCTGCATGGGCAAAGACATCGGTATCCATGGCAATATGTTCGGCGGCATATTGATGGCATGGATCGACGAAGCGGCAGCTGCCTTCGCAACTGAGTATTGCTGCACGCCGAATATGGTTACACTCAAAGTTGGGGAGCTGCATTTTAAACGACCTATCAAGGTAAACAATCACATCCGGCTGTACGGCGATGTCGCATCACTTGGCAATACATCGATATCGCTGGATATTGAAGTGAGAAAATTTAATCTTTATAGCGGTGAAGAAACTGTGGTTTGTACTACATCTATCACATTCGTGAGGATCGACGACGATGGCAATCCAACACCTATCGGGGAAACGATCAGGCGCAAGCACGAAGAAAGTTTAGCTGTTTAAAAAAGCGAGCCCTTCCATGAAGGAAGGGCTCGCACAAGTTTTTCCTGGCATCTACCAGCCGTCGCCGTCCATAATGTTACCCAAACCACCAAGTATGCTGCCTTCTTCCTTGCGCTTGAAGGTGCCGTAAGAAAGTATGCGTCCGGCAAGCCTGCTGATCGGCAACGTCTGTATCCATACTCGTCCGGGGCCACGTAATGTTGCGAAGAACACACCTTCGCCACCGAACAAAGTATTTTTTATTCCACCGACGAACTGAATATCGTAATCGACATTATGTGTAAAAGCAACGATACAACCCGTATCCACTTTTAGCAGTTCCCCTGGCTGCAGCTCACGTTCCATGACATGGCCACCTGCGTGTACGAATGCCATGCCATCGCCTTCGAGTTTTTGCATGATAAACCCTTCTCCGCCAAACAAGCCAGTGCCCAGCTTACGTTGAAATTCGATGCCGATGGCAACACCTTTAGCTGCGCAGAGAAAAGAATCTTTTTGACAAACTATTTTGCCGCCTAAACGAAGCAGATCCAGGGCAATGATCTTACCAGGATAAGGCGAGGCAAATGAAACACGTCTTTTACCCTGCCCTACGTTAGTATATGTAGTCATAAAAAGACTCTCACCGGTAAGCAGGCGTTTGCCGGCCGAAAAAAGCTTACCGAGTATTCCGGTTTGCTGTTGGTTGCCATCACCAAAAATTGTTGACATCTGTATGCCATCATCCATCATCATAAAACTGCCGGCCTCTGCTACAGCCGTTTCTTCAGGATCAAGCTCTACCTCAACATACTGCATTTCTTCGCCGAAAATGCGATAATCTATTTCATGATTGCTTCTCATTTGAGCTGTGTGATTGTTTTATCAAAGCTATTAAATATATGCGTTTGCTACACTTGTAAAGAGTTGTTAAATCGGTGACGATGGTATAATTGTTTTGACAACCGAGGAAAACATAGGACTTATGTCATACGATAGAAGAGAAAAACCAAACGACAAGCCGCGATTCAACCGCCGGAAAGGCGAAGAAGCTTTGAAATATGATGAAGCGCAGGATGAACGCGACATACAGCCAGAGGGCGCAAAATATAAAGGTGTGAAACATGGCAACGCATCCGGCACTCACGCGGAAGGCCAATACGACCGGCGAGATGATGACGCAACAATGCGCCCCTCATCGGACGATGAATGACATACTGAGTGTATTTAGAAAAGCCGCTGCATATCAGCGGCTTTTCAATTTATGGCAATTGGAAGTTTGAGTTAACTTTGCAGTCCTAATGATCAGGGTTGGAAAAATAGTGGCTACACATGGATTGCAAGGGGCTGTGATACTAAAACATATTGTAGGCAAAAGCGATTGGCTGAAAAAAGATGATGTGCTCTTTATAGAACTGCAAAAGGAAAGCTATATCCCACATTTTGTCACACAGGCAAAAGCCAGTAATGATGAGGAGTATATCGCTAACCTCGAAGATATAGCAGCTGTGGAAAACGCACGCCGGTTGGTGGGCAAACACGTGTATGTGAAAGAAGAGACCATAGCTATACATAAAGATTCGCCATTATTGTGGATCGGTTTTAACCTGGTGGATAAAACCAGGGGCGGCCTGGGCCGGATAGAGGATGTTATGGAAACAGGGCACCAATGGCTGGCCAAAGTAACCATCGAAGAAAAAGAAGTGCTGGTACCGCTTATTGAACAAATGCTGATAGAAGTAAACCTCCGCAACAAATTCATCAGGGTCGATCTGCCTGAAGGGCTGATCGATGTGTATTTACAATAAAGTATGCGCATTGACATTATAACTGTTGTTCCCGAGCTGCTCACCAGCCCTTTCAGCCATTCCATTATGAAAAGGGCGCAGTCTAAGGGCTTGCTTGAAGTGGTAACTCATAATCTACGCGACCATACCCCTTACAAGCAAGGCCAGGTGGACGACTATCAGTTTGGGGGCGGAGCCGGTATGGTGATGATGCCGGAGCCCCTAGCCATCCTTCTCGATAAATTGGGCGCCGAACGTCAATATGATGAAATAGTTTATATGACTCCCGATGGCGGGCTTTTTAATCAGAAAACTGCGAATGCACTTTCTTTGAGGGAAAATATTATAATAATATGTGGTCATTACAAAGGGATTGACGACCGTATCCGGCAGCATTACGTAACTATGGAAATATCCATCGGTGATTATGTGTTGAGCGGCGGAGAATTGGCAGCCGCGGTAGTGGTCGATGCTGTAGGAAGGCTGATTCCCGGCGTATTGAATGATGAAACGTCGGCATTGTTCGATTCGTTCCAGGATGGGCTTTTGGCCCCTCCGGTATACACACGCCCGGCCGACTTCAGGGGCTGGACCGTGCCGGATGTGCTGCTGAGCGGAGATCCTAAAAAGGTGGACGAATGGCGCCATGAACAGGCCCTGAAACGCACTGCAGAACGCCGCCCCGAGCTGCTGGACAGCGATGACGAGCATGTTGGGTAGGAATAATGTGCGGATGCTGCAATATTTTTTTGCAAACATAATTTTATCGTTTACCTTTGCAGACCCAAAATCTAAGTAAAATGGAAGCCATAGCTTTTGTACACGAGCAGCTGACTGGTAAGAAAGAATTCCCAAAGTTCAAAGCCGGTGATAACGTTACCGTTAACTATAAGATCGTAGAAGGTAGTAAAGAGCGTATACAGTCGTTCAAAGGTGATGTTTTAAAACGCCAGGGACGTGGGTTCACTCAAACCTTCACCGTTCGTAAAATATCCGATGGCATTGGCGTGGAGCGTCTTTTCCCCCTGCATTCACCAAACATCGATTCTATCGTTGTGAACAAAGAAGGCCGCGTACGTCGTGCTAAACTGTACTATCTCCGCAGCCGCCAGGGTAAAGCAGCTCGCATCAAAGAAAAGAAACATATCGCAACTGCATAAGCTGCATTTGCGGGAAAATATCAAAGGCTATCCTTCGGGATGGCCTTTATTTTTTAAAAACGTAAAATCCCTGAAAAATACCGTGAAAACACGGTATTGGCTGTCAAAAAAATGTTCGATTTTTACAACAGAGAGTAAGTAACACGTATAAGGGAATCAAAAATCGCGTTTACTTAAGCTCATTTATATAATTACCTCTCACCGTGGGAACGGATATGGCTGCCTTTGGGCAGCCATTGTCTGTATTACGACACTTTATATTGTTCTAGTCCGTCACTACCAGCTGTTTGGTAAACTGATCGCGACCACTGGTAAGCCGGTAGAAATAATTGCCAGAGGGCAAACTGCCACGGTCGATAGTTACTTCATGGGTGCCTCGATCCATTTCCTTGCTAAATATGGTTCTCACCAACTGGCCGGATACATTGAACAGCTGAAGTGTAGTGGCACCACCCTGTGTTGCAAAACTGATCGTGGTAGAACGTGAGAAAGGATTTGGATAATTCTGCTTCAGTATTTCATCGTGTCCATACAGGTCTTCTCCAGGATCGACGGCAACACCACCTTTAAAGATCGGAAGTATTGGATAGCTCATCATGAGCACATCATCCATCAATTGTTTAGGTACCTGGAACCAATCGGCAAGTACTGCCGCATAAACCGAGCGGAAATCATGCTGCATTGGCAAGTTGAAACTGGATGATGCATTCATGGGGATGTTCGGATTCGTGCCGATAATACCCGGATTAACATTCGGGCTAAATACCATTACAGGCGCCGCCGTTCCATGATCTGTGCCTCCGCTCGCATTCGACTTCACTCTACGACCAAATTCTGAAAAGGTCATAGCAGCCACACGGTCATCTACCTGCAGTAACTTACAATCATTGAAGAATGCATAAACCGCTTCCGATATCCTTTGCATCAGTGTAGCATGGACTCCCTTGGTTTTGTCGTTGGGATCCACCTGGACTGAATGCGTATCAAAGCCGCCAAGATTCACAACGTATATTGGTGTTTTCAAACCGCCTGCTATCAGCCGGGCAACTATTTTCAGCTGATCCGATAAGCTGTTGCCTGGAGGGTACAATGTTGATTGATTTTGTGCTTTGCCGGCTGCGGCTTGTATTACACTGGTGTATTGCTGTGTTTGCTGCGCAATGAACCTGATAAAGGTAAGCTCATGTCCTGCAGGTGTATTCGGCGCGGGATCAACAGTATTGTTTACAATGTTGTAAAAATTGTTGATGTCCGATATTGCCATGCCCATATTAATATTGGGGCCTTGCAAACCCAAGGAAACGGCAGAGCCAACCTGGATTGCCAGCGGGTCAGGCATATTTGTGTTGGGATAACCAGCGGGATAACCGCTGTACTCTTTTTCCAGGTATCGTCCCAACCAACCGGTGTTTATATATTGCTGCGAATCTGATCCGGTCAACCATATATCCGTTGCGCGGAAGTGTGAAAAGTTCGGGTCAGGGTAACTTACTCCCTGTATGATATTCACAAGGCCGTCACCGAACATTTCCTGCACACGAGTCATAGATGGATGCAAACCTGTTGCAACGGTGTTCGCGAGACTCAGCACGTTATTTTGCGGAATTAGTATATTCCCGCGGGCTCCGGACAAGGTAGCGTACTGATCGATCGGGATAACCATGTTCAAGCCATCATTACCACCATTCAACTGGATAAGCACCAACGCCCTGCCATTGGCCTGTGTTTGTTTTGCCAGCAGACTGAGCACCGGGTTAACTGCGAAAGTATTAATTGGCAGTCCATTGATCATGAAGGCCATGCCGGCTGCCGGCGTCAACTTTAGAAAATCTCTGCGTTTCATTAGTTGCAGTTTTTAAAGATCAGCACAAATGGTGTTCGGCTAAATGCGTAAGCTCCAGCAATAAACTGACGAGCCTGGTCTTAACAATATTGGTATTAGTTGTATTGGGGTTGGCGATATAATCGCTCCATGCAATAGTCCAGTAATTTTGCGACGTTTGGCCAGATAGTAATGTACTGCCAATAAGACTTGACTTCTTATTTGCCGAGAGGTCCAGGCCAAGTAGCATTTCAACAAAATAGTCGATCAACTGGTTAGGATCACCGGGAGCACTGCACTGTTTGGCAAGGATCGTGGGATCGATCTTAATGGCCGTCCCAGTGCCTGCCGAAAATCCGGAGCTCAGCATCATGTCTATGAAGGACATTCGCTTCGGCAGGGTGGTAGAATTGATCCAGGCCTCGTAGAATTCCGGCACCTGGTAATATGCCGGCCACCCGGATACATCAGGTGGATCGCCAATATTCTGATTAAGCAGGGTACCGTAGTTACGCAGGTAATTCCATATCGCATATTGTTGCGCTACTGTGAAATTTCCGGGCAACGAAATCCTGAACGTTCGAAATGTGCCGACCAGAAAATCCATCGGTGTGCGGATATGACAGGCCAGGCTGTTGCCCTCGTAAAAATGGTCACTCTTTAACAACGCCGCTACAACCGGTTTAATATCGAAGTTGTTGCTGACAAGGATATTCGCCATAGGAGCAATAATGTCTGCCTCTACAGCTTGATCGATATTGTAATAAACAAAGAACCGGTAAAGTTTGCGGCAGATATGCAATGCAGTTTCATTCTTGCTGAAGATCATGTTGACCAGGTCATCCAACTCATTGGCACCGCTTGCTCCCGCCTGGCCGGTGATCACCGTGTTGTTATAGAAGGAAGTGAATTGTTTGTTCGTGGTAACGTGTTTAGTAGCATCAAAAAAGCTTGTAATAGCGGCAGTGTTGTAGCGCCAGCCGGTAAGTACTTCTGCAGCGGCTTTTACGTCCGGCTCATCATATATCGGTGTAAACCCTTTGCCAATTGTAAACAGTTCTTGCAGTTCGCGTGCATAGTTCTCATCTGGTGCCGTCTTGGTGTTCAGGTATCCATTGAGATAACGCAGCATCCCCGGGTCGATCGTTACCTGCTTTACAAGGTCCTTGAAATTGCCCAAAACATTCGCGCGCAGCAATGCATGATGTTTATAAACAAACCGCGCGTCACCTATGGCTGTTGTTTCCGTCGCGAAATGGTTATGCCAGAACAGCACCATTTTTTCATTGATGCTGAGGTTTTGGTTTATCATTAATCCCATCCACCATGATTTGAAGGATGCGAGTCTTTTACTATTGACGGTGCCATCGCCATACGGCGCGTTCACCCATGTTTGTCCTAATACAACGCCGGTTGGATCCGTATATGACGAAGTGTTATAGTTGTTTACAGGAGGAGGTGCAGAAGCCGGCAGATTGTTCAATAACTGGTCGACCGCCTGGCTCATTGTCATGCCCTGCAACGTCTGGATATCGGCTTCCTTCAATCCAAAGGTCGTTCGCCTTACTAGGTGGATCACCTCGGCGCGCGTCCATTGCCCTATGTACTGGTTGA
>CAMPKG010000105.1 GCA_946887085.1 uncultured Sphingobacteriales bacterium | reverse complement strand
TTCCAGTTGCGTTCCACACGCGAAAGAAAGGTGTAATTGTTGTACAATGAGCTGCTCAACCTCGAGTGAACATGCCTGACATAGCCGCGTGCCTCATATGCCCACACGACGGTAACGGAGATCAGAACACAGGTAGCCAACAATTTTCCTTTCTGCTGCGATATATACCAGTGATATAAAGCAACAACAGCAAACACGGTGATGACATAATAGAATATCCAGCTAAAACGGCCTAAGGTGCGGAACTGGCGGAACACGGAGAGATAATCGAGCAGCCATTCCATATTCCAGATAAACGGCACACCCATTGCAAGCAATAACCCAAAAAAACCAAGCAGTAACCATACGGGTGAAAACGAAGAAGCGGATAAAAAAAATGTATGTTTCTTCCTGGCCTTGACGACTACAAAGCTTACCAGGGAAATGACCGCAATGGCAAGCACGGCGATGCCTGGATAGGTGGTACCCTCGCTGGGGGCTGGAGCTGGCATTTCAAGGATATTTTTCTCATGCAGGAATTGTGATACGGGAGAATCCCTGAACATAAAAATATCCCTGGTCAACGTAAGTCCCTCAAAGATGCCGTGAGGATATTGGGGCCTGTCTTTGACCGGATCGGTCAAAGACATAGTTATTTTCAAGACAAGGACGATCGCGGCGGCAGCCGCTAAAACAGGTATGATCCTCTTAAATTTTGCCGGGTAGCTTGTCCGCATAACGATCAGGCACGCCAGTGAATAGAATCCAGCCCAGACAAACAACACGCCGGCGAAGTAAGGGTGTATGAAACTGGTGGCCACACCAAGCAAGAAAATGTATACGGGATATTTCAGTTTTTCCTGCTCGTGATATAGGACCGTCCAATAAAATACCATTGGTAACACCGACATATAGGCCAGTCCGAAATGACCAAACACTTTCTGCACCTGTGGGGACATTGCCATTATCAACACGGAAAACACAATGGCAACTGCAGGATGGACTTTGAAATGAGTAAGTATCCGGTAAACGAAAATAATGCCTATCGCGAAACTTATCATTATTGCAAGATGCGTAACAGTAAGAGCAGTGGCGAAATCGATGCCTGGTAGATAACTAAGAGGAACAGAAAAAAGCGGTTGCGCATCTGTGTAAACAATGTGTTCCCCGTATGGATAATTCATACCTTCAAACCAAACACCCTTACCGTACACGCTATGATAGAGATAGGTAAAATAATTTTTTCCGCCGTCACCTCCTATCTCCAAGCATATGTTGGCTGGATCTAACACCACTGATTGCCATATGAAGGTAGTTGTAAGTACGGCGACAATGCTTGCAGCCAGCAACCACAGATTTTTACTACGACCGGTCATTGTCTTGATAATAATACCTTCAGAAAATTATAAAGTTCTGGTAATAAGATACGGTAATTGATACGATTAATGCGAATGTCGTGGTTGAGTGTTACGGGCACGGCTTCCAATTTTCGTCCTAGCCGGGCACTGTTGCGGATGAACTCGAGATCAAATAAATACCTGTTTATTGTAGTTGCCAGGAATATTTGCCTGATGTCCTTTCTAAAACCCTTCAGGCCGCACTGTGTATCTGTTATCGGAACAGACAAAAAAAACTTAGTCAACCAGCGCAGTACCCGTGAAATAACCCTGCGCGATCGTACTACCTGTTTGTAGTAATTCTCATCCTTTACGCCTATAGCTATTTCTGCGCTGTTGGTTTTTAATACCTCGTATATGCGTGCAATACTCTGGTTATCGTAAGGGAGATCGATGTCTGTATAAATGATGATTTCTCCTGAGGCTTTCCTTACGCCTTCGCGTATAGCGAATCCCTTGCCCCGATTTTGTTCGTAGGCAACAAATTGAAGGTTATGAATCTTATTACGTAAAAACTGTACATCGGCGTCTTGAATATTCTGATTATTGCCGTCTCGCACCAGTATTACTTCTACCTTTGTGGCCAATAGCTCTTCAAGTTCTTTATGGTTTCGCGCGATATTGCCCGCCCAGCCCGCAGGAGGCATATAGCAAGGCAATACTATGGAAACTGATGGCACGTAGGTTTAGTTATTTAAAAGATAGCACAGTTTACCACTCCATATCCGGATAGGCACGTTGCATGAACTGCAGCTCTGCGAGTACATAGCCAAGCTGTTCGGTGTGACGTCCTTCTTTGCCACCTTCCTGCATCCAGCTTTCGGCGGGCACATTCAATGTGGCCTCCTGCAATACTTCGCTAACACGTTGCATCCATGCCGTTTTCAGTGCGGCAACATTTACGCCAATGCCTGCTTGCAGCATCGCTGTATCTATGGCATTCATTTTTGTGAGTTCGCCTGTGAACATCCAATAATCATTGACCGCTTGCTGCATACGGCGGTGGCTCTCGTCTGTACCGTCGCCCAGCCTGATGATCCACTCGCTGCTCCAACGCAAATGGTAGGTTACTTCCTTCAGAGATTTTTCAGCGATCGCAGCAAGGGTTTCGTCTTTGCTGCGCTGCAGCTCTGTATAGAAAAGAAAATTAAAACAATCATAGAAGAACGAGCGGGCAATGGTGTAAGCCCAGTCATTGTTGGGTTGCTCCACCAATAACGCATTTCGAAAATCCCAGCTGTCGCGCAAATAAGCAAGATCGTCCTCGTCAACCTGCTTGCCAGCACTTATCAGTGTTTGCAATGCGGTTGATGTGAACAGATTGGTTTTTTCATTTGCGTCCATAGCATTGAACAGAGTAGCTGCAAACTGGTATAAGCTCCGGGCCTGGCCAAGATGATCGAGTGCCGTGTTGGTGAGGGCTATATCCTGCTCGAGGACGGGGCCATGCCCACACCATTCGCTGATGCGGTGGCCGAGAATTAGGGCATTGTCGGCGATTTGTAATGTGTATAGTAGTTTCTCTTTCATGTAAGACTACATGTGTTTTAATTCGTCCGGCAAATTGTAAAATGTTGGGTGGCGATAAACCTTATCGTTGGCAGGTTCATACATTGAGTCTGCCTCGCCGGGATCCGATGCGTGAATGTATTTGCTTTCCACCACCCAGATGCTTACACCTTCCATACGGCGTGTGTATACATCACGTGCATTTTCCAGTGCCATCTCAGCATCGGCTGCGTGAAGGCTGCCGGCATGTTTGTGATCGAGGCCTGCTTTACTGCGAATGAATACTTCCCACAAGGGCCATTCATTTTTGTTTCCGGTTGTTGTTGACATGAGTACTTATTTAAAGACATTGGCTACAAGAATTGTAGCCAATGATAATTATGCTGCTTTTTTTGCTTTGCGTTCTTTCCGTTTTTGCGCATTGGCCAGGGCTGCATCGCGTACCCATGCGCCATCATCCCAGGCTTTTTTGCGTGTAGCCAGGCGTTGTTTATTACATGGCCCGTTTCCTTTCACTACGTTCCAGAATTCATCCCAGTTTATCTCGCCATAGTCATAATGACCGCGTTCTTCGTTCCATTTTAGGTCTTTATCCGGCACTTCGAGGCCCAATATCCTGGTTTGTTCTACCGTCACATCTACAAACTTCTGGCGAAGCTCGTCGTTGGTGAAACGTTTGATACGATAGCGCATACTCAGCTCCGTGTTGGGGCTATTGTCATCTGGAGGGCCAAACATCATGATCGATGGCCACCACCAACGATTGAGTGCGTCCTGTGCCATTTTTTTCTGTACCTCAGTGCCGTTAGACAAAGTCAGCATTATTTCAAAACCCTGGCGCTGGTGGAAGCTTTCTTCCTTGCATACGCGCACCATAGCACGTGCATACGGTCCGTAAGAAGTACGGCAAAGCGGTACCTGGTTCATGATAGCTGCACCATCTACCAGCCAGCCTATGGCGCCCATATCGGCCCAGCTCGTGGTGGGGTAGTTGAATATCGAAGAATATTTAGCTTTTCCTGAGTGAAGTTGCTCCAGCATCTCGTCGCGGCTGATGCCCAAGGTTTCGGCAGCGCTGTAGAGGTACAGCCCATGTCCGCCCTCGTCCTGTACTTTTGCCAGCAACACAGCTTTGCGGCGGAGGCTCGGGGCGCGGGTGATCCAATTGCCCTCGGGCAGCATACCCACTATCTCGCTATGTGCGTGTTGGGATATCTGGCGGATCAATGTTTTTCGGTACTCATCCGGCATCCAGTCACGTGGTTCAATGGTAAGTTCTTTGTCTAACTTCTCATTGAAGTGTTTCTCAAACGACTGTACAGTCATTATTCAATAAATTTTGGATGTACAAATATAACACTAATGCACTAAAAGCGTCCTGATACAGGTCATCTTTAACAGCCTCTGTTCGCGGTATTAGCATTTCTTATATAGATGTCCTGCGGTTTTATTGGGCAAATATGAATCGCAGCGTTACACCCGCCCTTGTAGTCGTTATCGGGTACGCGTTAGTAGTGTACGGAATGCTTTGCCTTCTATCATAGAAGAATCTCAAAGTCAGCTTGTCGCTAATGATATAGTCTATCGATGGCGAAATCGAAATGACCTTCTGGCCACGCGTTACTACCGCGATGTTCTGTGCCAGGTAATTGTTGGACGTCTTATCATCCCGCAGGCCGATATCGAATTTAATATTCAGATCGTTGTCCAGCTTCTTCACGCCAAACAGATCGAATGGCAGCACCAGGCCACGGATACGTTTGCCAAGTCCGATCAAGTATTCTGTGCTCTTCGTTTCGCTCCCCTGGTAATCGATCATGCTTAATGCAACCGTACGCGTTTTCCGCAGGTCGAACCGGGCAGACAGGTTATTCTTAAATGCAGCATCGATACCAAACATCGGATTCAGCTGTTCGGATATTGTGACGTTGGGCACCTGGTAGAATGGCACAAAGTTGCCCGAAGTAGAATCGAGGAACGATGGGAAACCAACGCTGTAAATATCCTGGTAGAACAGTGCAGACACGAAACTGTTCATAGACAGTGTACCTGTATATGTATGATTGATCACCAGGTTGTTCAGGTACGGGCTGAATATTGGAAGTTTAGCCAGGCCATTGTAGGTAACACGCCAATTCGGCATTGGCCTGAAGTGACGATAAGGGTTGGCGCGAACGTTGGCGTTCGTCTGATCGATAAGCGGTACATCGTTTGCAGTGACGCCACGATACGCGGCTATGAATGAAGGCACCAGCACATCTTGCGAATAGCGGCCATAGCCTTTTGTGTAGGCCGGGTCATTCGGATCCTGCACACCACCCGAATACGGGTTGTTGCGTCCAAGGCGGCTCGAAACGACTTCGCGGTTATCGAGGAATTGCTTGTAGACGCCGCCATTCACATCAGATGACTTGAACATAGTCTTCAGACCCACGAACGAAGTAGTGAATGAACCCGTCTCATAAGGGTTGTTGTGCGAGAATGGGCCATTTGCCAGCGAAGTGTCCTTGAACAATTCATTGTGTGTTTTGCTGAATGACCTGGTCAGCGTCAGATCGATACGCAGGTCCTGTATTGGCTCAAACGTACTTGTAATGTTCAGGTTTTGTGAATACTGCTGCTGGAACTGTGCATTGAAAAGTGTATCGCGGCTCAGTCTGTTCTCCAAAGCCTGCCTTTCAAGCCATGTCCGGTCGGGCTGATAACCGTACACGAAATCAAGACCGGGTGCACCGGTAATATCATTGATGCCCATATAACGGGTGCTGTCCAGGAAGCCCGGTAGTACAGTTCCCGAGTTCTCCGTCAGGTTTACTGTACTGCGTCGTAACATCGTCAGCAACCTGCCGGCAAATCTTTCGCCGCTGCTAACTTGCAAAGGTGTATTGCGTTTTTTCTGGCGTGCCAGTTTGCGCTCTCGCTTTTCTTTTGCTTTTTGCGCTTTCGCGGCAGCTTTTTCCTTATCCTTTATCGATTTGCGCAAAGAATCAAGTTGCTTATCGGTAAGGTTAGCAGTATTGGCCAGCGGATCTGCTTTTTTCGTAGTATCCGTTTTGCTTGCAGTAGGCGCAGGCTTCTTGCGAAGGTCTTTCACTTTTTTAGTGTCGTCCTGTGCATCTTGCCCCGGCTTGTTGGCGTTTTTAGCATTGCGGCTAGCCGGTGGCTTGGGTTGATTCACGGCGCGCAACCAACGATTTTTATTATAAAGTTGCAGGAAGTTCAGTTCGCCGTTTATCTGTTTTGTTTGCGTGTTGCCTATAGTGTTACCCAGTTCGCGCGCCAGTTGAGATGCGGCAGTCCATGTATAGGTGGTGCCGTAAGTAAGCCTGAGGTTTGTCCAATCTGTAATTGGCAGTTTCTGTAACGGCAGGTTGTATGTTGCGTTGAACTGCTGTGTGTACATTGTGTTGCGGCCCAGCGTCTTTACCCTATCCCACAACGAATCACGTTTTTCATCTGTATCGATGCGGCCGTATGGCTCGTCAATACGTGAGTTATTCGTTGCGCGATAGTCGAACGACAATGATTTCGTCAACTCCCACCTGGTGGTATAGTCACGCGTCCATAAGAAGTTTTTGAAGAATGTCGGGCGCAGCCTTACCGGGCCGTCGGAAACATTACGGACAAGCGTCTCATTAAATATGCGATTCAGATCAGTACGAAATGCGATGTTAGCAGGCAGGGGGTTGAAGTTGATGTCTTTGATGAGCGCCAGCCATTTGGATTTGGACCTAATCATGTTTTTGAATGGCTCGACAGGTTTTGATTTGATGCTATAGGCATAACCCAAGCCTACTTTTTGGTTCACCAGCTCATCCGATTCTACGATAGGATTACGTTTGAATTGTTTGTTGTAAGCATAGTTCACGTCGAAATTCTTCACACTCCAGGGCATTGTGGTCGCAGTCGCTTTATCCGGGTTGCCAAGGATGCGAACATTCGACAGGTTAAAGCTGGTGATCGAAGTATAGTCCTGTGCGATCTTTCTCAGCGAATCGCGCTCCGCAGCATCGCGAGCAGTGTTCAGCTTATCCTTGTACTTAACATCGAGATCGTAAGGATCGTACTGCGGATTGCTGATGTTTTCTGCATAGCCTACAAATAAAGGAAGTTGCACACCCCATTTGCGCGGCAGCAGTTTGCCAACATTGACATTAGTGGCCGCGTTATATTGATAAAAATCATCGCGGAAACGCTGATTAAGTTTCTGGTCGATATTGCCATAACCCTGCGTGTGCATACTACCGCTAAGGTTCACATTGGCAAGGTCTGCCATTTGTATGGAAATCTTACCGGCTGCCGCATACCCCGGGGTTTCATTCAAGCCGATCATGCGCAGCTCATTAAACCAAACCTCCGCGCATTTGGGTAATCCGTCATCAATGGGAGTTTGCGGATCGCTTTTAGGATTGCGAATACCCAACATGATAGTTTTCGCTTCACCGATGTTCGGGTTACCAAGTATAACGATGGTATTTCCTTTAGAATCACGGGCCTCGTAAGGAATAAAGCTTTGCCAGCCTTTGGAATTCCGCTCCATTTTTATTTTCACCAGTTCATCAAGGGTGAGGTCCAGGTTATTTTCCACAGGCCAGATCGTTTCCGCTCCCGTCGCTCCCGGAGGAGTTATTTTCAGAGGGATCTGGTACTCATAGTAGTTGTTGGTAAAATCACTACCAATGCGAATAATAGCACGAAGCTCGCCGTCGCGGAGCGGGCTCTGGTTCACCTGCGATTCTGCGTGGATGAACATTCTCAGCCCCGCAAACTGGCGCATATCGACAGTTACTTCTTTAAATACCGCGCGGGCATCACCGTCTTCGAGATTGCACACCTGGAGGGCCACCGCCTGCTCGTTCAGTTGAATGGTTTGTGCGCTGGCAACCTGGGCATTTTGCCTGTTTACACCCGGAGGCATTACATACGGCACTGGCTGGCGCTGGGCATTCTCTTCCACGCTCACTGATGTTACGGCAAAATCTGTTTTGCCCATATCAGGATCCGGTACTACTTGTCCTGCATCGCGCAGGGAGAACGGCTAGCGGCGCGATGGGTTACTGCCAAGTTCCAGGCGAGCAAAGCGAAGGAACGTGCTGTCTTTAAATCCATGCAGGAACAAGCGCATAAAACGAATAGACCTGAAGTCCGCGATGTTGCCGACTCTATGATTGTATTCGCGTATTGGGATCTTGAACTGGTACCAGGTTTCGTCTTCGGTAGCGCCATTGGGCAGCTTTACAGCAGTTGTTTGCTTATCAATAATGAAGTTACTGCCGACTTCCATGTTGGGTGTGAAATCGATACGGTACTGATAATAATCTTCAGCTTGATTAAGGGTATTATCCCGGTTGATGTCTTCAGACTCCGGAATATTCGTACCGCCTGAAGCAACACCAGTTCCACTGTTCAGATCATTGACAGGCGAGTTGCCATGCGGGTTGCTAAAACGTTTGTAGCGCTCGAGGACGGGAGCCTCAGAAGGATAAAATTGGTCGCGTATATATTTATAATCATCGCACGAGGGGTCGTCATTAATACTTTGATAAGCGGCAGCATTTACCACACCCTGTACCTGGCTGAGATAAGACGAATAGTGAGTCCGTTCGTCGTCGTTGCTGAGGCCATCATAACCAACGTCCTGCACTGCACGCGATGCAGGATCGGACTCAAATGCTTTTGTGATCTCGTTCGAGAACTTCGGTACATTACCCCAAACCGTTTTTTCCAGTTTAGTACCATCCCATGGGTACGGTATACCGTTCTCAAAGGATTTTAGACCGTCCTTCAACACATCTTCTGACACGTTACCGAGGTTGATATAAAGCGAACCGCCCGGTGCACCGGGATTATTGATGAAGGGGTCCATTACCCAAAATTCAATAAACTCCACATTCGACTGCTCGAAGTCACTATTATCGATGGCGCGCATTATACCACCCCAGCGTGTTTCGGGGTTTTTAAGGCTACCGTCAGCCTCAAGCCCGCTTGAAAAGCTGGTGCTGGCCACATCAAAATTGTAAGGTCCGCGTTCTTTCGGATAGTAGCCCAGATCAAGAGTTGTCAGTGCATTCTGCAAAGCGTTAGTTGATTTTTGCGGAAACACCTCCTGCTGCTGCACCAATCGTATGTAGTGCTGGTTAGGATCGGATTTTACATATGTTGGCACGCCGTTGGTGCCTTCTACCAGCTGGGGCTCGAGGAAATACCAGGCAAGACGAGCCCTGTTCTTACCATTATTCAACTGGCTGCCGAGATCGGCCTCCGGCAAAATTTTGTTGCCATTTTTGTCGATAGCGCCGGATGGCACAGATGAAAGTTTCCATGCGTTTGCAGGAAATTTAAGATCATAGGAGCTGCGCGTGCCTTCAAAATCATCTATGTATACCGAACCTTCCGGATCCAGCGCATTGATCTGCTTTGAGTGGCTGGGCAACAAACCTGCCACCTCACCTGTCACATTTAGAAACGAGGGTGCTGTCGTAGAATACAGTGGGAGCTTATCAAGCACGCGGGTAAGCGCAGGGAACTCCGACAGGTAGATCGCTTCCAATCCCAGAACAGTGTATGTAAGAGCATCTTCGCCAAAGGGTGTCTTTTTGGAATACGGAAGTTCTGTTAGACGGATGTATGTACCGCCAATCGCGAGGTTGTTGTTGAGATAATAATCAAGGCGCGTCCCGATAAAATTCTGCTGCTGGAAGCCGAAGGTAGCGTTGTCTTCATATTGAACGTTGATCGGGATACCGGAATTCAGAATGCCCGAGTTCAATATTTTCAGCCTTCCCAATCCATAGTCGATCTGGTAGTCTACGTTCTCCACCAGTTTCTGGCCACCGGCAGTTACTGATACTGAGCCTTGCGGTATGTTGAATCCACCAAGAAATACTTCAGAGGATGATGAAGACTTGTAGGAGCCTTTGATGACGTAACGGTTGTTTTGCTGGAATTGGCGCGCAACTGTTTTTGTGGAGTCGTACAGGATCGTGTACAGGTATTTCCTGTCGAGCTGTGGCATGCCGCCCAGTGCCGGGCGGAGGTCTTCACCAAAGGGCTCCAGTACCGGGAACATGATCTTACCCTGCTGCGTATTGATAGTAATGCCTTCTACAAAGTCGAAGATGCCATCAGGCGCAGGGTCGTTCTGAAAATTAAGCCTGTCAAGGTTCATCAACTCCAGCAG
>CAMPKG010000104.1 GCA_946887085.1 uncultured Sphingobacteriales bacterium | reverse complement strand
CAACTAGTCTAAAGAGCACTGGTGTTTCCTGCTGAAAATGCAGGGAGAATATGATCAATCGATCGTTGCGTTTAATCAGTTCATCGCGGATAACCCCAAAACCTACAAAAAACTGAAGCTGCGTGCAAAGCGCCAGATAGAGGGCGCCACTATGGCAATGAATTCTATTAAGAATCCCGAGCCGGTAAGCATTGTTAATGCCGGCCCGAATGTAAACAGTGCTTATACTGAATCGTCTCCTTATCCGCTGGGTGATACCGCCTTGTTGTTCTCAACTATGCGTCAGAACAATCCGGTAGAAGTTGATAAGCGCAGACGCGATGAGTATATGTCTCGTTTTGTCGTATCGCACAAGCAAACAAATGTAGCGCAAGTTGATTCATTCCAGTGGGCATTGAAATTTGATGATGGCGATTTCAATTCTAACAGAGCGCACGTCGGTAACGGTTCATATAGCCCCGGTGGTGATAAATTCTACTTTACAAAATGTAGTGAGGAGGATTCGATGAAGATCATTTGCAAAATATACGTATCAGAGTTCAAGGGCTCAGAATGGAGCGAACCTGAACTACTGGGTGACGGTATCAATGGCGAAGGATCTAACACGCAGCCTTTTGTTGCGAAAGTTGGTAAAAAAGATATCCTGTTCTTCTCTTCTAACCGCAAGCTGCAAAGCCGCGGTGGATATGATATCTGGTACTCAGTGATAGATCCGCGTAATAATACGTATCGTCGTCCTCAAAATGCCGGTAAGCAGATCAATACAGAAATGGACGAACAAACTCCATATTATGACAGCCGTCTCGGCAAGTTGTATTTTGCCTCTAACGGTTGGGTAACGATGGGCGGTTTTGATATCTTCTCTGCAGATGGCGGCCCGTCGCGTTATACGAACCTTACTAACCTGGGTTACCCCATCAATACTTCAGCAGATGAGCTTTATTACATCAAAGATCCGATGGGAAAGCCTGATGCCTACGTAGTGTCGAACCGTATTGGTGCCATAGCTCTGAAGAATCCAACTTGTTGCGATGATATCTGGCGTATTCAGTACGAACCAAAACTTACAGTTGTTGGTAGGGTGGTTGACAGGAAAACAAATGAGCTGATGCCGGATGTAGTGGCTAAGATCGTTGACCAGGAAGGCGACATGAGGACCTTTAACTCTGCTGACGGTAGGTTCGGTTTCACGATGGCTCGTGGTAAATCTTATGTTATCACCGGTGACAGGCAGGGATATGCTTCAACAAGGGCCTCTATCAATACAATGGATGTAAAACGTACCGATCCGGATGATAGCGTATTGGTAACATTGTATATGGACGAGATCACAAAGGAATACCGCTTCCAGGTGGCCAACGTATTCTACGATTACGATAAAGCAGACCTTCGTCCTGAGTCTGTAGCTTCACTTGATTCCCTGGTGAACTTCATGAAAGATAATCCTTCTCTGAATGTTGAGGTCTATTCTTTCACTGATGCCAAGGGTACTGACAAATACAATAGAGACCTTTCGATGCGCCGTGCTGACGCAGTTATCAACTACCTTGAGCAGGCTGGTGTAGAGAAAGAACGAATGGCCAGCCGTGGTTTTGGTGAGTCTATGCCTGCTGCGCCGAATGCAGTTGGTGGCAGGGACAATCCGACAGGCCGCCAGTTGAACCGTCGTACCGAGATTCGTATTGTAACAGATGTTCCTACACGCCGTGTATTGTACAACAGCGCTAAGCCTGGTTCTATGGACGATCAGCAGAAGAACCTGCAGATCGACGAAAACATCAATGAAGATGATGGCCAGCCTGACACTGAGTCTGATTCAGGCGCTCCGGGAAGCCGTGTTAATCCGCAATAATTCATACCTGATATTTAAAAAGGGCTATACTCAGTATAGCCCTTTTTGTTTGCCTACATTTGTTATTCAACATTTTGACAAGCATGTATACTCAGGTCAGTTTTTACACGCCAGACGGGGAAATCAGGGAAATATTGACGGCATTGCTTAGCGACGCGGGGTTCGAAGGGTTTGAAGAAACAGAAGACAGGCTGGGTGCTTTTATTTCCACGAGCGACTTCGACCATGATTATGTTGACTCGCTCGCTGTACGGTATGATGTACCGGTTGATATAACCCAAATAGTAGAGCAAAACTGGAACAGGAGCTGGGAGAGTAATTTTCAACCGGTGATCGTTGAGGGCTTTTGCACTGTTCGGGCGGACTTTCATAAGCTGGAGGTAAAAACACCTTACGAGATCGTCATCACACCTAAAATGTCATTTGGCACCGGCCACCATGCTACTACGCAGCTTATGATGGAGCAGATGAGGGAAATAGATTTCAAAGCAAAGAAGGTGTTTGATTTTGGTACTGGTACAGGCATACTGGCGATATTGGCCGAGATGCTAGGCGCTTCCGATGTATTAGCTATTGACAACGATAAATGGGCTTATGAAAATTCGGTGGAGAATGTGGAGCGGAATGACTGCCGCAACGTGCAGGTAAAGCCTGGCACTATAGAAGACGTTCCGGGCGAGGATCGTTTTGATATAATACTGGCCAACATTAACAGGCATATACTCCTGCAGTACATGCAACAGTTGTCAAACTTGTTGGCAGAGGGCGGCCATGTAGCCATAAGTGGTTTGCTGGTGGAGGATAAAGAAATTATAATCGCTGCCGCAAATCAACAAGGGTTTAAAGAGCTAAAAACCACCACGCTCAACAACTGGATCATGATCTATCTTGCGAAGTAGATATTCGAAATAATATTAGTTTTCTGCTATTGCGTTTATTACAGTTTTTCAGCAATTTTAGTGTCCATTAGGTTTTACACGCCGTAAAGCCTAAATTTGCCAGCTTCAATAGTCTAGAATGGGTATCGCAATACTAATTGTTTTAGCTTATCTGATAGGTTCTATCCCCACAGCTGTGTGGGTTAGCAAAAGGGTTTACGGCATCGATATTCGTGAGCATGGCAGCGGTAATGCCGGTGCAACTAATACTTTCAGGATACTTGGCTCCAGGGCAGGTTCGGCAGTAATGCTGATAGATATGTTGAAGGGTTTCCTGGCTGTAAAACTTTCTATTCTTTCCGCTTTTCCATGGGCAAGTGAGCCTTTCGTCAATTTACAGGTCGGTTTGGGTCTTGCAGCTGTGCTGGGGCACATCTTCCCCATATGGGCTGATTTCAGAGGAGGTAAAGGTATTGCTACGCTGTTCGGGATGATATTGTCTATACAGCCGCTGGTAGCGGTAAGCTTAGTGGCCGTATTTATGCTCATGTTGTACCTTACCCGCTACGTTTCATTGAGCTCTATAAGTGCGAGTATCGCATTCCCCCTCCTCATTCTTTTCATTTTCAGGGAGCCAGAGATCAGCTATCGTGTGTTTGCGATAGCTACCGCTTGTCTCGTGGTACTCACCCACTACAAGAATATCAATCGGTTACTGAACGGCAGCGAAAGCAAAGTGCCCTTGTTCCGTAAACGCAAATTGCGTCGCAGGCAGGATTAACCTTTTCCTTTGCCTTATTGGTATAAATCTTTTTTGCGGTCTTTTTAAAAGTATCAGACATGAAGAAGATTTTATATGCTCTTTCTGTGATCGTTCTCTCGGTAATACTGTATTCGTGTTACAAGAACCCGATCACCGGTCGCAGTACGCTGAATTTAGTTGACGAGTCGACCATGAGGGAAATGGCCAACAGGGAATATGTGGCCTTCCTGAGTACCAACAGACCAGTAACAGGCACCCGCGATGCCGAAATGGTGCAGCGTGTGGGCCAGAGGCTGGCATCATCCGTGCAGAGTTATCTTTCCAGCAAAGGACAAACGGAGCTCATCAGTGGCTACCAATGGCAGTTCAACCTGGTGAACAACAACCAGGCAAATGCATGGTGTATGCCCGGCGGTAAAGTAGTTGTGTATAGCGGTCTTATGCCCCTCGTGCAAAACGAGGCCGGTCTTGCAGTAGTTATGGGCCACGAAATAGCGCACGCTATAGCACGGCATAGCAACGAACGTGTAAGCCAGCAATTGGCAGCTCAATATGGCAGCCAGGCATTGGGCGGACTATTGGGCAGTAACCCAGGCGCTGCCTCTGCAATATTCAACGCGGCAGTGGGTATCGGTGCGCAGGGCTTATTGCTAAAATATTCCCGCGACCAGGAGACTGAAGCTGACCAAATGGGACTTATCTTTATGGCAATGGCAGGGTATAACCCAAATGAAGCGATCGCATTCTGGCAGCGCATGTCGGCACAAGGTGGCAGCAAACCACCTGAGATACTGAGCACGCACCCAAGCGATTCGCGGAGGATAAACGATATCCGGAGGTTCATACCTACCGCGATGCAGTATTACAAACCAAGGTAATTGATAAGCTTACCCGTATATAAGAAACTACTTAGCAACTTTATACCGGTACGTATCCGGAAAAGCTCCGGCACAACAAACACTGTGCTGGAGCTTTTTTTATTCAAGGGGCAATACCAGCTCTGTACTCCTGATGCGATTTACTCCGATGGCGACAGGTACAGGCCATTGGTCCTGGCGTTCAAACAACTCAAAGCAAAACTGCCTGAAATAAAAAAAGTGTTAGTGTTGGGAGGTGGATTAGGCAGTGCGGTGCAGGTGTTGGACAGTTTCGGGTTTCGTCCTAGCTGTACACTTATAGATTGTGACAGGATCGTTTTGGATTGGAGCGTAGAGCTGATGCGGCCGCACCTCAGGCCAAGGGTAACCGTCGTTTGCAAAGATGCAGAAGAGTATGTCGATAAAGAAACTGAACTGTATGACCTGGTGATCGTTGATGTTTTTACGGGAAGAATAGTACCGGGTTTTGTAACCTCGCAGAAGTTCCTGGAAAACTGCCGCCGGAGACTACTCCCCGGCGGACATATTGTTATCAACTATATCATCAATTCAAAACAAGACTGGACCAGTGCTGCGCAGAATATCGACGCTGTGTTCCCAAATAACAAGAAACATGAGCACGGCATCAATGAAGTAATTATTGCACCAGTTTAGCCGACTGGATGCGCAACACTTTTCTGTTTTTCTTTTGGGCCCTCATTTTTTCCGGCACTAGTTTTGATATTTCGTCTATCAGGCTTTGCAGTAACGTAAGCCTTACGAAATGGTCGTTAGTTACAAGACTTATTTCACGTACCGGTTCAGGGTCTTCGAAATAGCGGAGGCGGTCTTGCTGATCTTCGGTGAATTCAAATGTCGCCAGTTCCGGAAGTACGGTAAGACCATTGTTTTTTTCCACCATCTTGCGCAGTGTCTCTACGTTGCTCGACTCATACCTGTACGGACGCGCGGCCTGCAGGCGCTGTATCTGATCACTGCAAAGGTCAAGCACCTGGTTGCGCATACAATGACCTTCGTTCAGGAGCCAGATCCTATCCAGCGCAATATCTTCTGCATTCACCAGTCGCTTCTTCAAAGCTTTCTCGTTTTTCGAGAAATAGGCAACGAAAGGCTCATAAAACAATGGATACTCTTTAATGCCGTTTGCCTCAAGCGGTGTGCTTACCAGGCCGGCATCTATTTCGTTATTCTTCAGCGCTGCGATAACCTGCCTGGTCTCCATTTCCACTACGTCCATTTTTACACCAGGATAGTTACCCGAGTAAGACTCAAGCAGGTTAGGCAAAATATAGGGGGCAACTGTTGGGATAACAGCTAGCTTAAAATTACCAGCAAGGCTGTTCTGCTGGGTTTGTATCAGCTCATTTATTTTCTCGCACTCAGCCAGTGCGACTCTGGCTTGTGTTACAATAGCTTCGCCCATTGCGGTGATGGCTATCGGGTGCTTGTTACGGTCAAATAATTTGACGCCTAGCTCTTCCTCCAGCTTTTGTATTTGCATACTAAGCGTGGGCTGAGTAACGAAACATTTTTCAGCGGCGGCAACAAAGCTCTTATAAGTGGCCACTGCTACTACATATTCTAGTTGTGTGATCGTCATGGTATAAATGAAATTTATAGCAAACCTACATTATTAATCTAAATCATAAGCTATGTCTATAACTCCCTCATAATCAAAGCAAATACATCCATTGGTGAATCTTATAAGGGTGAGTGCCATTGTGTTGCTATACCTTTGCCAGCCGATGAGCTTACTGACCAAACTCCGTTTTGATGCGCAAAAGCCGCTTTACTTTGTGGGTCGGTCAGGACTGGGCGATTTGTTTGCCGGCTTCGATCTCAAGATCTCGCTCCGCGGCACAGCGCTTGTCGAACAAATACTGTTGCTTGCTGCCGACAAATTTGAATTGGACACAGAATTTCTCAAGATCATTCCGAGGTTGTCAGAAAATGCCCTGTTCTGGATCGCTTATCCTAAGAAAAGCAGTGGCATGATATCAGACCTTGCACGCGATACCAAAAACTGGCAGACGGTTTTTGATAGCGGTTATACCATCGTTACTTCTGTTGCAATTGACGATACATGGTCCGGGCTCCGCATCAGGAAGGTAGACCCGAAAGCTAAGTACAAACGGGACGTGCCAATGGAAGAACGAAAAACACCAGGTATCGACTATGCAAAACGTACTGTTTCACCACCGGCGGATGCAGTGAAGGCAATGAAGCCATACAAAAGCCTGGGAGAATTTTTCGACTCCATGTCATTTACACATAAGAAGGAATATGTGGAGTCAATTGAAGAAGCGAAGAAACCGGAAACACGCCAGCGCCGCATTGAAAAGATGGTGGAGATGGTATTGAAAATGAAAATCGAAAATGAGAAAAAAAAAGAAATAGATCATGGGTTATAAAGAGGTGCCTTCCGGCGCAGTGCTGCTATATATAAAAGAGCATTTTGAGGGGAAATTGGTAACGGACTCGCGTTCGCCGGCGGGTAACTGGATGCAGTTTACGCTCGATAAGATCGAAAAGGGGAGAGCGACTATTTCGCTGGAGGTAAAACATGACATGACCAATCCCTATGGCAATATCCACGGGGGAATGATGGCCCTTGTGATGGATGAAGTGATAGGCTGGAGCGTGATTAGCCTTGATACCGATAGCCATTATACCTCGCTGAACCTGAATGTTGATTTTTTATATGCCATCAAACAAGGCGACAGGTTGAAGGCAATTGCCGAAGTGATACGTGCCGGCAAGAAGATCATACATGTAGAGTGCCGCGTGTACGATATGCAGGAAAGGCTCCTTGGTAAGGCTACCAGCAACCTGATAGTAACTGGTATGCAGGCCCGGGAAGGGGATGCAAAAGTGGCCAATTAATAACTACTTTTGCAAATTCATGTTAAACGGTAAGAAAATCGTAGTTGTGCTGCCTGCCTATCGTGCGGCGCTTACGCTGGAGCGTACTTATAACGAAATACCTTTCGATATAGTAGATGATGTGGTGCTGGTGGATGACTACAGCCCCGACAACACGGTGGAAGTAGGACAGCAACTAGGTATTAAACACATCATCCGGCACGAGAAGAACAAAGGTTACGGCGGCAACCAGAAAAGCTGCTACAAAAAAGCACTCGAAATCGGTGCAGATATAGTCGTGATGCTGCATCCGGACTACCAGTATACTCCCAGGCTTATTCATGCGCTGAGTTCGGTTATTGCATACGATGTTTACCCCGTTGCCTTTGGATCGCGCATCCTCGGCAGGGGGGCGTTGATGGGTGGTATGCCCATGTACAAATATATCTTTAACCGTATGCTAACGCTGTTTGAGAATATTATGCTGCGCCAGAAGTTGAGCGAATACCATACCGGTTACAGGGCTTTCTCTGCCGAGGTGATACGTTCTATCGACTTTTCGCACAACAGCGATGATTTCGTTTTCGATAACGAGATGATCTCGCAGGTGTTTATGAACGGTTATGAAATAGGAGAGGTGACTTGCCCTACTAAATATTTTGAAGAAGCATCGAGCATCAACTTCAGTCGTAGTATGAAATATGGCAGGGGAGTGTTGCGTGTTTCTATCGTTCATTTCCTGCATAAACTGGGTATCGTTAAGAGCAAGCTATATAACAAGCCGGCACGTTAACGTTAATAGTACTACGATACACGAAATAAAAATCCCCTCCTTTATGGAGGGGATTTTCTTTATCAGTTGCTGTGCGAACTATTTTATTGAAACAACCTGCGCTTTCACTTCCTGCTTAACAGGAGTTTTAGCGGCATGCTCCGTTGAAGTGCCATGTATACCCGCAATGGTCGGGGCGATCACGAGGGCAACGATAGACATCAGTTTGATCAGGATATTCATAGAAGGGCCTGAAGTATCTTTAAACGGATCACCTACTGTATCGCCGGTTACTGATGCTTTGTGCGGCTCAGATTTTTTGTAGTAGATCTCACCATTGATCTCAACGCCTTTCTCGAAAGATTTTTTAGCGTTATCCCATGCGCCACCGGCGTTGTTCTGGAACATACCCATCAGTACACCACTCACGGTAGCACCTGCCAGCATACCACCAAGAGCCTCAGGGCCTACCAGGAAGCCAACCAGGAGTGGGGCCAGCAGGGCGATAGCACCCGGCAATATCATTTTCTTAATAGAAGCTTCAGTGGAGATAGCCACGCACTTGTCGTACTCAGGTTTGCCGGTACCTTCCATGATGCCTGGAATAGTTTTGAACTGGCGGCGCACTTCCTGCACCATTGCCATTGCTGCCTCACCCACTGCGCGGATAGCCAGTGATGAGAAGATGAAAGGTATCATACCACCCACGAACAGCATTGCCAGAACATCGGCTTTATAGATATCGATACCGTCGATACCTGCAACACCTACGTAAGCAGCAAACAGTGCAAGCGCAGTAAGCGCAGCAGATGCGATCGCGAAGCCTTTACCGGTGGCAGCGGTCGTATTACCAACTGCATCAAGTATGTCTGTTTTTTCACGTACTTCTTTCGGCAGCTCGCTCATCTCAGCGATACCACCTGCGTTGTCGGCAATAGGGCCAAAGGCATCAATAGCCAGCTGCATAGCGGTCGTAGCCATCATACCTGCTGCAGCGATAGCCACACCGTAGAGGCCTGCCATCCAGAAAGAGCCCCAGATACCACCTGCCAATACCAGGATAGGAAGGAAAGTGCTTTCCATGCCCATAGCCAGTCCGCCGATAACATTGGTGGCATGCCCGGTAGCCGATTGACGAATAATATTCATTACAGGGCGTTTGCCCATTGCAGTATAGTATTCAGTAATAATACTCATCAATGTACCTACCACGAGGCCTATAATGATGGCGCCAAACACTTCCATGTTCGTGAAATCTGTGCCGCGCAGCGTCATTGATTCAGGCAGTATGTACATTACCAGGAAATAACAAACGATAGCGGTCAACACCATAGATCCCCAGTTACCGAGGTTCAGTGCTCTCTGTACCGCATCAGTGCTCGCGCTTGCGTTATCAGAGATACGTACGAACCATGTACCGATGATAGAAAGGATGATACCAATGCCTGCGATCATCATTGGCAGCAGGATCGGGCCGAAACCATTGAAATTGTCGACTACACCTTGTAGATTTTCTACTTCGCGGCCAAGTACCATGGTTGCCAGGACCGTAGCCACATAAGAACCGAAAAGGTCAGCTCCCATACCAGCTACGTCACCCACGTTATCGCCCACATTGTCGGCAATAGTAGCCGGGTTGCGCGGATCGTCTTCAGGGATGCCTGCCTCTACTTTACCTACCAGGTCAGCGCCTACGTCAGCAGCCTTGGTATAGATACCGCCCCCTACGCGTGCAAAAAGCGCGATGCTTTCTGCACCCAGCGAGAAACCGGTAAGTACCTCGATGGTACGCTCCATTTCCAGGCTGTCGACAGCTGCATCAGGAGCGAAGATCATTTTCAGAATAATGAACAGTGAGCCAAGTCCAAGCACCGCAAGGCCGGCAACACCAAGACCCATAACAGAACCACCGCCGAAAGAAACAGCAAGGGCTTTGCTCAGGCTGGTACGTGCTGCGTGTGCCGTACGTACATTGGCCTTGATGGCGATATTCATGCCTATAAAACCGGCCAGCGCGCTGAACACCGCGCCAATAACGAAGGCCCCAGCGATCATCGGGCTGCTTTTAGGATTGCTGTAACCCATAAATGCCAGCAACAGGCCTGCTATGATAACGAAGTAGGTAAGTAT
>CAMPKG010000103.1 GCA_946887085.1 uncultured Sphingobacteriales bacterium | reverse complement strand
GTGCGAATGCCAGCAAGGGTTGTGCCAGCGCTGCGTCATATAAATACTTCATAACCGGGAGGGTGAAGGTAAGGAAAAAGATAGTTGTATAATGTTATTAAAATGAAAACGGCGGCCACGACCGCCATTTTTTAATATTTCCTTTTCCGGTCATCAGCGGCCATCGCTGGGCGGCAGGTCCGCTCCCGTGTTGCCATAGTTGACGTTGCGCGATTTGTTCTTTCGAACACCGTCGTTTATAAGGGTTGGCTTTCCCTGGTACGCCCCATTCGGGTCATCAACATATACCCGCATATTAGACCTGGTCGTTGCTGTCGGCGCTGGTTCGGAATAACCCATATATACATGTGTGTCCATTTTTTTCAGGCGCTCCATCGTCTCCTTGTCGTTTGCAAGTGCTTTTTTAGTGTAATGTATCGATGGTGTTTTTTTATCACAGATCTTGTATTTGTTGTCGACAAGGCAGACCCTATAGTTCTGCGCAAAAGCCTTGAAAGGCAACGTTAGTGCAATGACTGCGAGGAATAGTAATAACTGTCTCATATGCATTCGTTTAAGAATTACAGGCTAATACCTGCACCATAAGGGTAATAAAATCATTCCATAACGTTAGCCGGAATCACGTCCGAGGCTACGCTTTCAATCGAGGGACCTTGTCAATTGCGGCCTTCAGGGGTTGTTGGCATAGTTTTTACATTTTGTTTACAATAAAAAAATCGTGCGTATGAAAAACTTTACGAAGTCATTATTGAAGTGTGCTTTCGCCGCAGGCTTTGCACTTAATTCATTTTCAGGAGATGCCGCAACTTTCACAGCCACTACTTCGGGCAATTTTAATGCCTCCTCAACCTGGGTAGGCGGCGTAGCTCCATCATCGAATATCACTGCTGATATGGTCATCATCCCCAGCGGCATCACGGTTACACTTACGCAGAGTGTATCTGTAAATGGCGCGCTTGCGGTACTTGATGTTAACGGAACTCTTGCTGCTAATTCAGGTACAATGCTTTCCGTTGCCTCCGGCACACTCATGGGTAACGGTGTGGTAAATGTTGACAGCCTTGAGCTAGGTCTTGTATCTGGCCTTACATTTACCGGAGACATTATCGCAGATGTGCTGGTGTCATCAGGGACTACTGTTTCGGGCGCTGCCGATATTACTGTGGACGAACAGTTGGTCCTCGATGCCGGGATGCTTAACATAGCGGCGGGTAGTGTCAACCTGTCCAATGGTGCAACGATCGTGGTTGACGGAGGTACGTTGGACCTTTCGGGCTCAGGAGCGTTGGGCCTGAACAACAGTTATAATGTCACCTATGCGGGCTCTTCCGCAAGCGCTGGCCTGGAACTTTCAGGATCTGGCCTTAACGATATCACCGTGGCCGTCGGCTCCGGCAATGACGTTACATTGAACTCAGACCTTAACGTGGATGGTATGCTAACCTTGACCTCAGGTGAACTGGTACTGGATGGCAACGACCTTAGCTTTAGTGGCAACGGTAATGTGGCGGCATCAGGTAGCGGCACTATCAGCAGTACCAATGCCTCAAATATCATGATCAATTCTACCAACAGCCTTGGCGGTAACCTGCGTTTTACATCCGGTGCTAATACAGTGAATGACCTGACTATCGATCTTGGCAGCGTCTCTGCGAGCGCAGGCCTTGGTTCTAATCTGAACGTTGACGGGGATCTGGATCTGCAAACAGGTTTGCTGAATATTGGATCTAACACCGTAACAGTAGGTGCAGGCGGGTCCGTAGCCGGTGGCTCGACCAATAGCTTTGTAATAACAGGTAACAATGGCCGCCTCGCCGTTGCAACAAGTGCCAGCGACTCTGTAACCCTGCATATAGGCGCAAATGCTACAACTTATGCACCTGTGAAGGTGAAGGTGAATCCCGGATCCACTGGCGGCACCATTAGCGCGGGTGTTGTGACAGGGCTACAATCAGGAGCAACGACAGGTACTAACCTGGCAGTTACGCAGCCGGTAGTAAATGCTACCTGGTTTGTGGGCACCAGTGCAACATCAAATGTGAACATGACAGTAAGCCCCATGTGGAGCGCAGCAATGGAAGTGAATGGTTTCAATCGCTCCGAGGCATATGTATCTACTAATACCAATGGCACATGGACTACGAGCACTACGGCTTCTGCCGCAACCAGCGCAGGCACTATGTATACGCTTAGCAGTTCCGCTGTTACATCATCATCTGCAGCTGTATCTGTTATGGGTAAGAATGCTGTCAACAACGTTCCGGAAGTAGCGACTAACGCAGGAATTAGGATATATCCCAACCCTGCGATAAGCAGCCTCCATTTTGATGCAAACGGTACGGTAAATGTGTCTGTTTATAACTTCGCTGGTCAGTTGGTTAAATCGGCTGTAGTAACGAACAATAGTATTTCCGTTGAAGAGTTACCTGCAGGATATTACAATATCCGCCTGGCGGGTGAGGCTTTTACCACAACACAAAAGTTTGTAAAGCAATAATAGAGTTTGGATCTCAATAGAAAATGCCCCGCGGATGCGGGGCATTTTTTATTGTAAAATATAGGTAGCCATATCGACTGCCTTTCTCTCTCATCCCTTACAAAAAATCTCACCTCGTATTTTTAAGACCATGGTTGGCTATTCATCCTCAACAATGCAGAATCCGCGGGCGTTCGGGCGATGCCCTCATAATAGCTCCTAGGAGTCACCTTTGTATTGCGAATTACTGTTTTTTTACCTGTGTTGATGCTCAGAAATTCCGCCGCTTTTTTGATTAGGCCAGCAAGATATCTCATCTCTATCTTTTCCATGGTACTTCGCTTTAAAGTTCTGATACAAATGTACTCTGCGAAATGAAGGATTTTTATGACCGCGGTCATACCTGGATGTGATCCTGGTCACTAAAACCAGCGTACACGAAACCCATCATTCGTTGTCGTTTTAACACCGTTTTAGCATAATACACCTCTGCTGTTAAGCTTGCTTAAAAAAACATATTTCACCCAGCTTAGTGGCATTATGTTTTTAGCTGTATAGCGGACTAAATCAATTAGTTATGAGACAGAATCGCGAACACCTGCGCGAGCAGGAGCAAGGATTAGAGAAAGAGCAACTGGAAACACTGAAGACCAATCGTCCCGGTCAATCGGGTACATCGCGAGAAGAAGTGACGTACGAACCGATGAAAAAACAAACTGAACTTGACGAAGGTTTGACTAAAGAACTAAAACCAGATCGTTCTGACAGAAGGTTGTAACCAACCTGATGTTTTAAATAGAAAGAGGTTGCCAATTAGCAACCTCTTTTTGTGTTTCATTTACTTACTGTTTTGCATTCTCACTCAGTTTACGTCAGCATCATGCAAGTAATAAATGGTGGCGTATATACCTTGCGCTTCCTTAATATTATTAATTGCGTTTTTTAGCACTTCGTTTTTGCGCTGACGCAGGCCCGAGAAAAATGGGAAGGTCATTGCTACACGCTCTGGCAGGCTCGACCTTTTGAAATCAATATCGGGTATTTGTCCTGCAAACTTGCGGATCCCCGTGTGGGTGACGTAGTCATTGATAAAACGTTTGACAGCTGCTGAATGTTGGCAAAATTCCTCTACCAGTTGATCATCGCCAGTACCCGCTACAATATTATTTGCTTTTATTAAAAGATCACTCAGTTGTTTGTCAATGAGCATGTTTAATTCTACTTGTTGCATGGCTACGTTTTTTTAACCATATCAAAAGTAGAATGAGGCTAATCGTTTTTTTCTGACCTGGGTCACCGTCCGATGGTGATGGTCGTCATCTTATTTGGTATATATACCGGTGCAGGTATCCTTTCTGGACGTGGTTGTTTTAATGTACGTAAAGCTCATTTTGTTGCTACTCTCAAAAACGATCTTACCCGAGAGCGTAAAACCTGCAGCTACGGTCTGCAGCGGGATGGTGAGCGTATCAGCACCTGTTAACTGGCCGGTAACCGAAAAAGCATCTCCAAATCCGCCCGGGTTGGTGATACGTGCAGACCTGTTTGATGCAGGGGACGATCCAAGCGCAATATTGGATTCGTAGGTACCCGACGCACAGGAATCTGTTCCCGTCCACGCCCCAAAGTATTTGTTGATAGAAAGCACCTCGCAAAGTTCACCCTCATATCCAAAAGGACACTGGCATTTACCGTCCTTGCACACCCCTTCGTTCTTGCATTGTACGAGCACACAAGGGTCCGTGACTATCTCACAGTTATCACCGCTATAACCGGATGGGCACTGGCATTTGCCTTCTTTACAGATACCGTTGTGCTGGCAAATGACGTCTTCGCAGGTGTCTTTGATACAGGCAGTATAAGTAATGGTGGCAAAAGCCGTAAGAACTAATATGGAGGTTATGAGGATATTTCTCAGGTTCATGCCTGTAAGGTAGGAAATTGTGGGTTATGCAGGAACGCAAAAGCCATGATTAGAAAGGTAAAAAAACTCGGGATTCCCATCTTATATTATTTGTCTTTTATCTATATATAGCTACTATATTCAAATATAAATCTCTCCGTTTCCATTTAATTTTCATTTTCGGTAACTTCGCCTCGCTTTTAAATAATAAAAACTCAAATTTCGTTGCAATGGCATTCGATCTCGATCTGATCCAACAGGTTTACAAACAACTCCCCGAAAAAATCGCACAAGCGCGCAAACTGGTCGGCCGCCCTTTGACACAGGCCGAAAAAATACTGTATTCCCATACATACGAAGCTGCCAACAGGGCGTACGAGCGTGGAAGGGATTATGTGAACTTTGCACCTGACCGTGTTGCTATGCAGGATGCCACTGCGCAGATGGCGCTGCTGCAGTTTATGACCTGCGGACGTAGCCAGGTGGCGGTACCTAGCTCGGTTCACTGCGACCACCTGATACAGGCGAAAACCGGTGCAACTGAAGACCTGGCCACTGCCAACGAAGTGAACAAAGAAGTTTACGAATTCCTTTCTTCTATATCGAACAAATACGGCATCGGTTTCTGGAAACCAGGTGCAGGTATCATCCACCAGGTAGTGCTGGAGAACTACGCTTTCCCCGGCGGTATGATGATCGGCACCGACAGCCACACGCCCAATGCAGGTGGCCTTGGTATGATCGCTATCGGAGTTGGTGGGGCTGACGCAGTTGATGTAATGGCCGGCCTCCCATGGGAACTGAAAATGCCTAAGCTGATAGGTGTGAAACTTACGGGCCGCATGAGTGGCTGGACATCAGCAAAAGACATTATCCTGAAAGTTGCCGGTATCCTTACCGTTAAAGGCGGTACAGGCGCCATAGTTGAATACTTTGGCCCGGGCGCTGAAAGCCTGAGTGCAACCGGTAAAGCCACTATTTGCAACATGGGTGCAGAAATAGGCGCTACCTGCTCGCTGTTTGCTTACGACGAAAAAATGGGCGATTACCTGAAAGGCACCAATCGTGAAGAGATCGCAACGCTGGCCGATGGTGTGAACGAACACCTGCGTTCAGATAAAGAAGTTTACCAGAATCCTGAAATATTTTACGACCAGCTTATCGAGATCAACCTCGACGACTTGGAGCCATATGTAAATGGTCCCTTCACGCCAGACCTGGCCACGCCCATCAGCCAGATGGCAGAAGCAGTACAAAAACACGGCTGGCCCGATGCGGTTGAAGTAGCCCTGATAGGCTCCTGCACAAATTCTTCTTACGAAGATATCTCGCGTGCTGCTTTCATTGCCGAAGATGCAATGAAGAAAGGCTTGAAAACAAAAAGCGAATACACCATCACCCCCGGTTCGGAAATGGTGCGCTATACCATAGAGCGCGATGGCCTGCTGAAGACCTTCGACAAAATGGGCGGCGTGGTACTGGCTAACGCCTGTGGTCCATGCATCGGACAGTGGGCACGTCATATCGACGATCCTGCGCGCAAGAACACCATCGTTACATCATTCAACAGGAACTTTGCTAAACGAAACGACGGCTTTGCATCAACACATGCTTTCGTTGCTTCTCCTGAAATCGTTACTGCGTTTGCGATATCGGGCAGCCTATCTTTCAACCCGCTGAAAGATAAACTGACCAACGAGAAAGGCGAGCAGGTTATGCTGGAAGAACCTAAAGGTTTTGAGTTACCCCCGAGTGGTTTCTCCGTGAAAGATGCCGGTTACCAGGCGCCTGCCGTTGATGGCAGTAAGGTAGAAGTAATAGTAGACCCTGCGAGCACCCGATTGCAGCTGCTGGAAGCATTTTCGACATGGGAGGGAACGGATCTGCACGGCATGAAGCTACTGATCAAAGCATTCGGCAAGTGTACGACCGATCATATTTCAATGGCAGGTCCCTGGCTGAAATACCGTGGCCACCTCGACAATATCTCCAACAACATGCTGATCGGCGCTATCAACGCCTTCAACATGGAAACCAACACAGTGAAGAACCAGCTTACAGGTGAATACGGTGAGGTTCCCCAGGTTCAGCGCGCGTACAAAGCGGCCAATATCGGCAGCGTTGTTATAGGCGATGAGAACTATGGCGAAGGCAGCTCGCGCGAACACGCCGCTATGGAACCACGCCACCTGGGTGTGCGTGCCATCATAGTTAAGAGTTTCGCCCGTATCCACGAGACGAACTTGAAAAAGCAGGGTATGCTGGCGCTTACTTTCGCTAATAAAGAAGACTACGATAAGGTACAGGAAGACGATGTTATCGACATCATAGGCCTGAAGCAGTTTGCCCCAGGCGAGCAAATCGTCATGGTGCTGAACCACAAAGATGGCAGCAGCGATGAGGTGATCCTGAACCATACCTACAATGCCCAGCAGATCGAATGGTTCAAGGCTGGTGGCGCCCTGAACGTGATCCGCCAGGAATTCGCGCAATAAACTTTTTGTATTTAAGGCCCTCTGCAGACTTGCGGAGGGCTTTTATATTAGGCTGGCATAAATTTTTATATACATGGCAATAGATCTGAATGGGTTTTTGTAGATTTGGTAAATATGAAACGATTAACTGATCTCAAGGACTTCATAGAATGGAAGGCCTTTGGGGTGTGTACAGCGATTGGTGAAAAAATGGGCGTTGCCACCTCGCGCATCAGGCTCTGGTTCATTTACATTTCTTTCATGACACTGGGTTCACCGCTAATTATCTACATGATATTAGCCTTCTGGATGAATATGAAGCGTTACATCTGGCTGAGCAGACGCAATCCGCTGAGGTATCTTTAATTATTGGACCTCAACGGTCTTTACTAGTTTCATTTTATCGTCGTAAAATTTTATCCGCCGCAAACCAGGTAATCTCGGTATCACACTTATCGCGATCGGATAAAACTTGTAAGTAAGTTTTCCCTTGTTCAGGTCTGCTCTATAGCGCACTTCCACGACGTCGCCGGCCCAGGTGTCTACCCTGCCGAACTCAAGTTGCATCTCGGTTCGTGGAAGGCATCAGCAATACCAACATCATTTCCTTACTTAGCTGCGGTGTATCGGGATGAGCAGGGGCGCCAAAGAATTTTCTGTAATCTTTCCAGTCAGCGATAACAAAGCAATTGATGCCTGACTTCAGGCCCCGCGTCATCGCCTATGAAGTCAACATTCTTCAATGGCCTTGCAATTACCGTCTGAGGTTGGGCGGATACTGTAAAATGCACGATGAGGTCGCAAAAAGCGCAAAGGGTTGTCTCACGATACTAAATATAATATTTTTTTATCTTTTAACTTTTAGATTTTGCATTATCACGTAACTTTGCGACGATTTTATAACTCTAAAAGAACAGGAAGGGACACCATGCCAGTGTTACACAACCGTATCTCGAACGAGGAACTGAGGCAGCGCATGCTGGCCGAGACAGAGCCGCGCACTACAGTTTCCTTTTACAAGTATTTCAACATCGCAGACCCGCAGTCGTTCCGCGATGAGCTTTACAAGAAATTTGTCGACCTCAAAGTTTTCGGGCGTATTTACGTTGCCCACGAAGGCATCAACGCCCAGGTGAGTGTTCCCGCAGGCAACTATGAGATGTTCCGCGACACCCTGTATGCTTCTGCACCGGAGCTTGATGGCATCCGCATGAATATTGCTGTGGATGATGACGGAAAATCGTTTTGGGTGCTGCGCCTGAAAGTGCGCCCGAAGATAGTGGCCGACGGGATCGACGACCCTGCCTTCGATCCCTCGAAAACAGGCGTGTACCTGAAGGCAAAAGAATACAATGAGTTGTCTGAAAAGGAGAACACAATCATTGTTGATATGCGCAACCACTATGAATATGAAGTGGGCCATTTCGAAAATGCCATAGAGATCCCTTCCGACACCTTCCGCGACCAGCTACCTATGGCTGCCGATATGTTGAAGGATCACCGGGATAAGAACATCATCATGTACTGCACGGGTGGCATCCGTTGCGAAAAAGCAAGCGCTTACATGTTACACAAGGGCTTCAAAAATGTTTTCCATGTAGAAGGCGGCATTATCGAATACACGCGCAAAGCAAAAGAGGAAGGCCTGCCTGTAAAATTCAAAGGGAAGAACTTTGTGTTTGATGAACGGCTAGGTGAGCGTATTACAGAAGATGTAATTGCACATTGCCACATCTGCGGCACCCCCTGCGATACACATACAAATTGCAAAAATGACGGCTGCCATCTCTTGTTCATCCAGTGCGAAACATGTGCAACAAAGCTGGATGGTTGCTGCAGTGTAGAATGTAAAGAAGAATTACACCTGCCACAGGACGAGCAACGCACACGCCGCGCCGGACGCGAGAACGGGCCTATGATCTTCAATAAATCGAAAGACCACCCCTTGCGCAAGCACCGCGATGATTGGAAAGTGCAGAGAAATAATGACTCAATGGCTCAATAGCGCCCAGCGGAGGCTGTGATGAAGAGGCTATACGTGTAGTGAGTGCGATGCCCCGCCGGAAAGCGGGAAACAAAATGGCCGTGCTGTAAATGTCGACTACACATTACCGATACGCTTTTTGCTTCAGTAATTCTAGTTGATCATGTTTTCCAGCTTCTTTCTATTCAGGATCACAATATTGCCGTCCCTGATATCAATGAGTTTCTCATCTTTGAAGTCGCTGAGTGTGCGGATAACTGATTCTTTAGCAGTACCTGTAAAGTTGGCAAGGTTTTCACGGCCTATGTTGATGGTAGCATCATCTGAGACCACGTCTTTCTTGTACTTCTTGTAAATGGCAATGAGCGCGTCTGCTACTTTCTTACGAAGTGAATTATAGGCTACACTGAGCAGTTGGTTCTCCCGGTCGCTGACATTATTAGCCAGCAGATGGATGAATTTATGCAACACCTCCCGGCTGTTGTTCAGCAAGTCTTTGAAATCGCCGGCAGGAATCAATATCAGTTCAGATTCTTCAAGAGCCATAGCAGTTTCCTGGTAAACTTCCTCGCCTATGATCGCATTGTACCCCATGAAATCTCCATCGGTGTATATGTTTGTCACTAGTTCTTTGCCATCGTCGTTGGTCTTAAACACTTTGACCTTCCCTTTCTCAACAAAATAGAGATATTTAGGATGGTTGCCTTCGTTGTAAACAATCTGTCTCTTTTTGAACTTCTGGGAGCTGCCTTCCTCGGTCATACTCTTAAGGTCCTTTCCATTTACCGATATCATCAGGTTATTCAGCCCTTCAAGGCCTGCACCTAATTCTTTTTTCAACAGCTCCGATTTCTTCAACCGGCTTTCAACCGCATTCAGCAACTCTTCCGGACTACTGAGGGGTTTTGTGATATAATCATCAGCACCCAGTTCCATGCCTTTACGTATGTCGGTGCGCTCTGCCTTGGCAGACAAGAATATAAACGGAATGCTCTGCGTTTCCGGAAACTTTTGCAGCGAATGAATAACCGCATAACCATCCATCACCGGCATCATGATATCGCAAATGATAAGATCCGGCTTTGTTTCTTTGGCTTGCAGTATTCCATTCTTGCCGTCCTCAGCCACTATAACACGGTAATTAGCCAGTTCGAGGACCTCGGTGATCACCATGCGAACCTCTGCGTTGTCATCTATAAGTAATATGGTCTTCATTCAGATTTATTAGATCAACCTAATTTCATATCCAGCCTCATTCCCCTCTAAACAATCGTAAATATAATCTGTTGATGAAACAAGGTCAAGGGTATTTTAACGGTATTCAAAAATGCAGACATTAAAAA
>CAMPKG010000102.1 GCA_946887085.1 uncultured Sphingobacteriales bacterium | reverse complement strand
CAGACCTGATACCCGCCGTGGCAAAGACACTCTTCTTCGGTTTTGCCATAGGCTTTGTGGGTTGCTATAAGGGTTATAACTCCAACCGCGGAACAGAAAGCGTGGGAGTGGCTGCAAATTCTGCCGTGGTCGCTGCATCCCTGTGGGTAATCGTTCTGGACGCCATCGCAGTACAGCTAACCTCGGTCTTTGCATACAACTAGCTTGAAAATGAAACAGCAGTCTTCAGATACGATCAATGCAATATTACCGCCGCCGGACACCCGGCAGGTGATGGTAGCTATCAGCCACTTGCAGAAGAGCTTTGGTACAAAGCAGGTACTCTCAGACCTCAACATGCAACTGCATAAAGGCGAGAATCTTGTAGTGCTCGGAAAATCAGGTCAGGGAAAATCGGTCGCCATTAAATGCATGGTTGGGCTTCTTACCCAGGATTCAGGAAGCCTCAGGGTTTTTGATAAGGAGGTAAAAGATCTTTCAGAAGAGGGACTTAGGGAACTGCGCATCAAGACGGGCTTTCTTTTCCAGAATGGCGCCTTATACGACTCTATGACAGTAGGTCAAAACCTCGAGTTCCCTCTGACGCGTGTGCTGAAACTAAAAGACAGGGACGAAATAAGGCACAGGATACAGGAAGTGCTTGACGGGGTGAGCCTGCCTGACGCAATGGATAAGATGCCCTCCGATCTGTCGGGTGGTATGCGTAAGCGCATCGGCCTTGCCAGGACGCTTATCCTGAACCCTGAGATAATGCTTTACGACGAACCGACCACAGGTCTCGATCCTATTACATCGAGAGAGATAAGCGAGTTGATGCTCCAGATGCAGCAGAAATACCAGATGTCGTCGGTGATAATAACCCATGATATGGCCTGTGCAAAGATCACAGCGGATAGGGTGGTGGTGATGAATGATGGTGAGTTTATAGCAGAAGGAAGTTATGAGGACCTGGAGCGAAGCGATGACAAGCTGGTCAGGTCCTTTTTTATATAAGACGAGCGGCAGCGTTGTCTGCCAGTAAAAACTAATTATGAAAGCAACAGCATCACAGAATATCAAAACGGGCATATTCACCATAGTGGGGATACTCCTTTTCGTTGCAGGTATATTCGTCATCGGCAGCAAGAAGAATATGTTTGGCGAAACTTTCCTAATCTACGGCACCTTCAGCAATGTTGGTGGTCTGCAGGTGGGCAACAACATTCGTTTTGCCGGCATAACTGTTGGCACCGTGGAGGATATCCGTATCGTCTCGGACACGATGATAAGGGTAGACATGCGGATGCAGCAACAGGTGAAGCCCTTCCTGAAGGTAGACGCGCTGGCAAGTATCGGCTCTGACGGACTGATGGGGGATAAGCTCGTCACCATTAACTCTGGTTCGGCAAACGAGGTGAAGATACTTGGCGGTGGCTCCCGTATCAGAACCGTGAACCCGGTGGATTTCGACAAGGTAATCGGAACGTTTACCAATGTTGCCGATAATGCAGAGGTGATAACGCGCGAGCTGGCGGGTATGGCAGTAGCGATAAGAAGTGGTAACGGTACGCTGAGCAAATTGCTTTATACGGATGATCTGTCAAGGAGCCTGGAGGGCACAGCAAAGAATGCGGAAGCGATAACCGGATCGCTCGCAGGAGTAGCTTCTCAGATAAGATCAGGTAAAGGCTCGGTAGGAAGTCTTTTGTACACCGACTCGCTTTCTAACAACATGGAAAGTGTAGTGAATAATGCGAACGCGGCTATGGTTACGATCAATGAAGCGGCTTATGGGTTCAGCGAGAACATGAAGGCTTTGCATGGCAATGTATTCCTGCGTGGTTATTTTAAGCGCAAAGCACTTGAAGGAAATACGGAGACTTCAGAAAGCAAGACAGAACCGGCAGCAAATAATCTGGCCAGCGATATGGATGAGAAAGATCTCCGTGCGATCATCGCAGAAGCACAGAAGGCACTGGACGACAAAGCCAAAAACAAGTAAAACAGTGTTTATCAGGCGCCTATTGCTATCACCGGAGCGCTCGTCAGAATGGTCAGTCCTTCTTTCTTCATGATCGCGTTTTTGGCTATCTCACGAAAGCTGTTCCCGTCAGCACTTGGCTGATAGTCTGCTTCGTTGAACAACTGTACATATCCGGCTGCTTCCTTTATGTATGTGGTAATAAAATTCCGTGTATGCAGCCATGGCAGGTAGTGCGGATCGGTAGCCTCTACAAAGCAGGTAACGAACAGCTTTTCCTGCTCTTTGCGGAGCGTATAAAATAGTTGGAATGAACATGGCATCGAGCTGCTAACCGGCTCATAGGCAATTGTGATCTTGTTCTTCATGGTTCTGGTGGTATAAGGTGATAAAAACGCTCTGACCGCGAAGGTTAGCCGGTACTTCCTGCCTGCTTTACGATGATTGATTTTTGCATAAAGAATAGCTGGTGGAGTTTCCTGATGGCCAACTCTCCCGCTTTTTTCTCAGCCATCATCACGAAGGCAAAACATTTGGAGCGGCGGCTATATTCGTCCATTACGAGCTTCACTGACCGAACCTCGCCATATTCCGAGAATAGCCTTTTAATGTCTGTATCTGCGGCAAGCGGATTAAGATTGCCTATATAAATGTTCATAGATATTTACGTTATAAAAATAAAATGCTTAAAGGGCAGGCAGGCGATAACTGAACGGTGGAATGCAGATCAGAAGAAGCGGACGCTAATTAAACTGCAACGAAGGTAGGTCTAAACGCGGACAGTTCTGCAATTAGTTTGGCAGCATACACTTTCACGGTGTTATTACGTGTACCTTCAGCGGATTCCGCACCAAACAGTCGGATAACATTTTACCTATGAACATCCATATAAGTAACCTGAATAGTGAAACTACTGCGCAGCAGATAGCTGATTTGTTTGCGCCATTTGGCATTGCCACCAACAGCCAGGTAAGAACTATCGCCGACGTCAGTAAGAATCACATGGTCACCTTCGCCTATGTTCGCATGGATAACAAAAGTGAAGCGGAGGCAGCCACTGCAAAGCTTGACCGCTCAACATTCCTCGGCAACGTGATACATGTGAGCGAAGCAAAGTAAAATCGGGGGATGCGGTTATTGATAGATGAGCTGGAGGTACACTCCCGCTGCTGTTCATTAATGTGTGCGTTGCTCACAGAAGTCAAGGTTGGTCTTGACAGGGCTCTGTAAAGAGAACTTTTCAGTGTCCAACAAAAAAGACCGCTCCATTTTACCTGTAGCATCCGGCGCAAACCGCACCCTCCATGGAAATGCATTCGGCTGCGGACTAAGATATGCATCAGGATGTGGGGCCTCCAACTCCGGAGCGTCTATATAGCTATAACACGAATCCTGGCCTGTCGGCCTTGTGGGGTTTGGACAGGTATTACACCTGTGATAGTCAACATACCAAAAGGCATCACGCTTATATTTTGTACCTGTTGGAGAAGTGAAGATGGCATAGATATTTATTGTATCTGAGTAGGGATTCAATACGTTTGTTGGAATATTTGTAGCCATAATTCCAATCTCAAATTTTGCATATTTTGGCAGCACTGTACCGGAATAAGCTTCTACACTATCAATCAAATGAGTGGCTGTCGCTTGCTGGACAAGAAGCAGAAGGAATGCAATAAGAAGCTTAGATTTCATATGATCTCTGTTAAGTTAGTGATGAATAATAATGCGTTCACTGACGACACCGACATCACTAATTACATTTGCCACATACATGCCGTCTGGCTGTGAGGTAAGATCTATTTGGGCAATCAAAGCCTTAAAATTAGATTGATATACGAGTTCGCCCGTGACACTTCTAACCTCGATCTTTTTGATTTCTTTAGATGAACTGAAAGTAAATCCACCAACCGACGGATTTGGATAAGGGCGAACCATCGTTAACATTGCTTCTTCCTTGATATTCAATGGGCCTGCAACTCTCCTAATCCGGTAGTTCAATTTATCTGCGATAAATAGGTTGTTGGCCCCGTCCAGACATGCTGATGTCGGAGCATTAAGCGTTGCCTGTAGTGCGGGGCCTCCATCTCCTAATGGGCCGACTAATCCGCTTCCCGCAATATGCGTAAGAATGCCAGTGCCGGCAGCAATAAATTTCACAACGTTGTAATCCGTAAAAAAGATGTTGTCAGCGTCGTCAACCCTGACTTTTGTTCCGGCACCAATGTCGGCGTTAACTGCTGGTCCACCCTCACCTGTATTTCCTAATTGTCCAGTTCCACAGTAAGTCGTAAGAATTCCTGATGGATCTATCTTTCCTATTCTATGATTATTCAAATCTGCCAAAAAGATATTGCCTGCTTTGTCAACGCATATTCCGCGTATACTTCCTAACTGCGCACTTAAAGCGGTCTGCCCATTGCTCCATGTTCCCAGTACCCCATTTCCTGCGACCGTTGTTATAACACCTGTCTGCTTGTCAACTCGTCTGATGACATATCGTTCATCCGCTATATAAAGATTGCCGGCCCCATCGAGCGCAATATCATTGGGAAACCCTAACTGTGCGCTCGTTGCCGGTCCGCCATCACCGGAATTGCCAAAGGTTCCATTGCCTGCAACCGTGGTGATGATATTTGTCGCTGCATCCACCTTGCGAATACAGTGGGCGCCATTGTCAGCTATGTAATAGTCTCCGTTCTTGTCAAAGGCTATCGCAACAGCTCCATAAAGCTTTGCCTGGTCAGCAGGTCCGCCGTCTCCCGAGTAGCCGGGCACACCGGTGCCCGCTACAGTTTTTATTATCCCCGTTGCATGATCTACCTTTCGGATACTGCTTAGCTCTACAATGTAGAAGTTGCCGGTATCATCGGCATAAACATCGTATACATCATCCAGCCAGGCATTTACCGCCAGTCCGCCATCGCCGCCTGTGCCGCCACCGGCGACTGTGGTAATAATATTTTGAGAATAACCAACAACTGGAAGGAAAAAGAGGCTAAGAAGGATGGAGCGGAAGCTAGTGATACTTTTCATATTAGAGGCTTTGTATACAATTTACAACCTATAAGAGCGATAATCATCGGATGAAAGTCATCGTCATGTAAACGTATGGCTAAGGTTTGTCATTTTATACCGTTAAAAAACGGTTTTTTGGTTGCATGTTTTCACGTATGATTTGATGGAACTGGGGAGCGGATGTGTCGCTCTGTCCCGATCCTGGCAGATGCGCCACAACGATATAGGTCCATGTACCGGTAGCATCCGGTGCAAACCGCACTCGCCAAGGGAATATTGTATTCTGATCGGTTAAATAAGCATTTGCATTCGGCGGATATATTTCAGGAACCTCATTGAATGACCCGCAGGTATCTTGCAGACCTTGAGTAGTCGGATTAATACACGTATTGCAGCGTGAATATTCGCGATACCAGAATGCATCACGGCTGTACTCTTTGCCTCCTGGGGAGGTGAAGATGGCGTACATGTCAACTTCATTCGGGTCATATGGATTGGTAATGACAGGAATCAAGCTTATTCCAACTTCGAACTTACTGTATTTTGCCACACTACCTCCAGTTACTGTCGCTACCGAATTAAATAGTGCTGCACGCGCAGGGATCATCAATACTATTAGACCAAACAAAAGGCAGTTTTTCATCGGCAAGGCGTTAGTGATTAATAACTATTTTTCTGTTTACAATTCCTGCATCACTTACTAATTTCACCAAATAAATGCCATTGGGTGCATGTGAAATATCGAATTGAGTTTGTTTCTCCCTAATGGAGTTTTCAAATATTTTAGTCCCAGTTGAGCTGAAAATCTCTATCTCCAATATATCTTCATTAGCACCCACAAATATTTTTCCAGTAGATGGAATAGGGAAAATATTATAAACTATTGGGAGCTGTTCTGCAACCGATGTTACGTTACTTACTTTCCTAATTCGGAAATTTAACCGGTCAGAAATGAACATATTGTTGCTAGTATCAAAGGACATCCCAATGGGACCGTTGAGTTGAGCTTGTAGTGCAGGACCTCCATCACCACTAAAACCAGAAATTCCGTTGCCTGCGACTGTATTTATTATCCCTGTTTGTAAATTTATTTTGCGGATTGTTGTCCAGCAATATTCACTAAAATATACCTCTCCTTGGTATATCTTAAGCTTAAAAGGACAGCTTATATCAGCACTTGTTGCCAAGGTTCCATCCCCTGAACTCCCAGCTACTCCTGTGCCGCAAAATGTCGTAAGAATTCCCGTTTGATCAATTTTGCCAATTTTGTGATTATCCAGATCAGCAAAGTAGATGTTCCCATTCTTGTCAACACAAATACCTTTTATTTTTCCAATCTGCGCATTTGCAGCCGTCTGCCCATTGGTCCATGTCCCTTGTACTCCATTGCCCGCTACAGAGCTTATAATTCCTGTTTGCTTATCTACTCTTCTAATTACACATCCCTCATCAGCAATGTAGAGATTCCCTGCAGCGTCCAGCGCAATATCGTTCGGCGCACCGATCTGTGCGCTTGTAGCCAGCCCGCCATCCCCGGAGTAACCACTGGTTCCGTTTCCAGCCATAGTGGTAATAATATTAGTCGCGGCTTCCACCTTCCGAATCCGGTGATTGCCATTGTCTGCTATGTAATAGTCACCGTTCGTATCGAAGGCTATAGCATCAGCCCCAAAGAACTTTGCCTGGTTGGCAGGGCCTCCATCACCCGCGTAGCCGGGACTGCCAGTTCCTGCCACACTCTGTATGATGCCTGTGGCCTTATCCACCTTCCGGACACTAAAGAGCTCCACTATATAGAAGTTGCCTGTGTCGTCCGCATATACGTCGTAAACGTCGCTCAGCGCTGCATTTACAGCGAGTCCGCCATCGCCGCCTGTGCCTCCGCCGGCGACTGTAGTGATGATGTTCTGGGTATGGCCAGCCATGGGCAGCAAAAACAGGCCCAGGAATATGGAAAGACGGCGACAAATGTTTTTCATGCCAGATACTTTGTACACAATTTACAATTTAAACCCGGCCTATTGATAAGACGCAGGGCTGGGGAAATCCTGCAAGAAGGCGCGTTGGATGTCTCTCTGTGAATGTTGCTTGACGAGAAGGATATACTATTGTTGAGGAATTACTGAGTCTGGATCAGAGCATCGCGGAAACCCCTCAAGATTAACATAGTGCTCCTATAACCTTGACAACATTTGCATCTTGCTTCTCCCGTCTTTAAACTCGAACCGCACAACGTATACTGACGGGGGAAGATCTATAGATACATTTCCCGATTGGAATGCTGGTGGATAATACGCCCGCACTTCCTTTCCCTGAAAGTCGCAAACCCTAATGCTGGCAAGATCGGCTGGATCAACGCCGGAAAAACTAAGAGTATTTCCTGGCAAAGGGTTTGGAAATATGGATAACTGATGATTAACATCGCCTATCTCGTCAGCATTTAGATAAACATTCCAATCAAAGCAAGTAGTATTCAAATTCGATGGAATCTTGATAGGATTTGTCAAATCTTTAAACGTAAACCCCATTTGATTATCGTAACAGGCAAAGAACATACTGTGCACAAACCTCATCGGAAGAAAAGTGAACAGTTTTTCGGCAGATGCTGTTGTCCACTTTGTGCTGTCAAATACATATAGAAATGCGGGGACGTCTAAGGGATACATGGCATGAAACGCGGTTTGGTAATCAGTAAAAGTCTTGTTGGTAAAAAAGATACTGTCGCTGCGTATCATTAAGTAACCAAGCAACCATGGCCCGCTCGGCCCTTCTTTTACAGAATAACCGCTGCCTGGCACCACAGCCCACCCGTACTTACCCTTCATTTTTTGGTACAGTAATTTATAAGCGTCTCCATCAATCACAGTGTCCTTCATCACAATAAAGGCCATCGCTCCCGTGGCGTCATGACTACAGCTCGAACAAAGTTTATAGACTTCGCGATAATGATAGGTCCACTCGGCGCCCACGCTATAAAAAGAATCTACTGTTTTTTGTGCATGAACAGGCCCAGGAGATCCAAAACCTAATGTGAACAAGAATGTGGTTACAAGATGCAATCCTATACGCAGCAGGGTAAAAGATACAGGCTTCATAGCATGGTTATATACACAAAGATATTATGAATCTTATAATAAATGAACGATTTCTATGTAACTGTGCCCGTTCCTACGCCTGCCACAGTGGTTATGATGTTCTGTACAGAAATGTGAAAGGAGATAAAAACAAGGAATAATGCTATGCTAGCGAATTGGCATACGTTTTTCATATCTGCGCCTTTGGTTACAATTTACAACTTATCATTCCCGGCACGATCTTCCGACGGCATGTATTTCCGCATGTAAATGAGCATGACGAAACGCAAACCCAGGTATGGCGTAAGTGTATACGACATGGGAATATGGTATGCTGAAAAATACATCCCGGCTTTTAGCATTATGGATAAAATTTTATTCGTCACAATGTCTGGCTATTGCGTATGATTGAAGCTAGTATTAAGCTAGTATTAAGCTAGTATAGAGTATGGAGATAGTATCAAACAGATGCTCGGGGTTAGTGAAGATGTATACCCCTACAACGGGGACGAATAAACAATAGCAAATAAGAATATATACTGGTCGTCGGCCGCTAACAGAGTTCACCGGGGAGCGCTGCAAAGGCAGGCATTGTCACCCCGCTGTCAGCTTTTTTTCCAAAAACAGCCAACCACGGCAAATAATCCGCTGTCTTACTTAAAACATTGTTATAATATTACAGAACATCATTAACCAAAAACAATTTGTATGAGATACTGTCTACTGTTCCTGGCCCTGATCATTTGCTCACGTGCCGGCGCCTCGCACCTGGCATCTGCTGAGATTCGGTATGAATATACCGGCACCGGTAATCTCTACCGTGTCTATGTTACACTTATGAAGGCGTGTGAGGTTGGCAGTATCTATCTGACCACTTCGGAGCCTGTAGTGTTTACAGGACCTGCATCCACTTTCACCAGGAACCTGCCCCTCACCCAAGGCCCGGATACCCTTGGCAGCTACTGCACGGGCATACTGAATTCCTGTCAGCTAGCACCGTCAGTTTTCCCAGGTTTTGAAAGAAGGATATATTCTGACACCGTTACGCTCGCGCCCTCGTCCTGGAAGATGGAGTGGACTCTTTGCTGCAGGCCGTTCGGCATCATTAACCTTGTCAACCCCGGCAGCTTTAACAACTATGTAGCTACCACTCTTGACAATACGACCAATATCAACTCCAGCGCATGGCTGCCTAACCCTAACCCACTTTGGGTATCACAGGGATCCTCGACCGTTATCCCTCTGAATGCGGTGGACCCTGAGAACGACAGCATCGCTTATGAGTGGTTTCAGCCTTCCGACTCCTATAACAACCCGATCCCTTACGATGTCGGCTACACTTTCCTCAACCCACTTGGTGGAGGAAGTACGCTTACACTCAATGCAAATAACACTGTTACCGTTATGGCTGCCACAGCAGGTAAGTTCGCTCTTGGCATCAAGATAAAAGAATACCGCAACGGGCAGCTTATAGCTACGACAATGAGAGATTTCACGCTGGTTTCGCTGCCTTCGTCAATTGTCTCCACGTCGCCACTTCCTACGGCAAGCACCGGCTTCAATTATGTCACCTGCCCTGGTGCCGCTAACAGCATATCGCTTGCCTTTACAGATCCTACTCCAACAGACTCGGTGTACCTGTATATTACAGCGCCCACCATGCCCGGCTGGACATTCAATATCGTTACCGCCCCTGCCCTTGGCGGCGCAACTGCTAACATCACGTGGACTACACCCGCAACGATGAACCCTGCTACAATGCCGGTGTTCTACTTCAATGTACTGGCGAGGGATAACTCATGTCCTGCACAGGCATATGCTATGTTCGCGGTGGCAGTGCAGACGGCTCAGTGCCAGACGGACAGTGTATGGGCTGGTGATGCAAATGGCGACTATACGGTAAACGTTTACGACCCTCTTGCAGTTGCTGTGGCCTTTGGCCAAACAGGACCAGTACGCGCAGGCGCAACAACTACATGGCAGGCCGAGTGGTGTCCTCCATGGGCCGATACCTTTATCAATGGAGTGAATCTGAAACATGCCGACTGCAACGGAGACGGAACAGTTGACGCCGCCGACCTGCCTGCTGTAACTGCAAACTGGGGAATGGTGCGTCTGACAGAAGGCCCCGCGGCAAAG